>DASTMZ010000044.1:0-20706 GCA_035713725.1 Micromonosporaceae bacterium | reverse complement strand
CCGGCTCGAGGGCCTCGCGGCCGGCTGCCACGCGCTACTCCGGCTGCCCGATGGTGTGTCCGAGCAGGGCGTGACGCGGGCAGCACGGTCGATGTCGGTGGGCGTACGCGGACTGGGCGAGTACCAGGTCGGCAGCGGCACCAAACCGCACCTATGGTCACCGGCCCTCGTACTCGGCTTCGGCAACGTCACGGAGACCCAGATCCGCCGCGGCATCCGAAGGCTCGCCGAGGCTGTCCGGCCCGCTACCGACGGGCGAGGGCGAAGAAATCGGTGAGCAGGTTGTTGACGCGCTCGTACTCGTCGTGATGAACCCAGTGCGACGCATCCTCCAAGCGCTCGACGCGGTCGAGGTTGGGTACGTCGTCGTGGTCCGGTTCGGCTAGCTCGGGACCGAGGTAGCGATCCTGCTGCCCCCAGATCACCAATGTGGGCGCCGAGATTGGTCGGATCTGGGCCTCCGCCTTCTTCGGTGACGTACGCACCGACGACCGGTAGTAGTTGATCATCGCGGTGGCGGCGCCCGGCCGTGACCACGCTTCGATGTAGCGATCCATCTCTTCGGCCGTGTACGCCGGATGGGCGTCGTGCAGGAAATGCCGGAAGAAGTGCCAGTTGTTGGCCTGCACGACGCCTTCGGGTACGTCCGGGAGGTCGAAGAAGAAGAAGTACCAGGACTTGCGGAGCTGTCCTGGGTGGTGCAGTCCCTGCGACAGTTTCCGCGGATGAGCCGCGTTGAGGATGGCGAGGCGGTCCACCACCTCGGGGTGGTTCATGGCGGTGGCCCAGGCAATGCTTCCGCCCCAGTCATGACCGACCAGCGCCGCGGATTCCGCACCGCGTTCGTGGATCAGGCCGCGGATGTCTTCGGTCAGCTTGCCGACGTCGTAGGCGGCCACGCCCTCCGGACGCGATGAGAGGTTGTACCCGCGTGTGTCAGGTGCCACCACCCTGAATCCCGCTGCCGCTAGTGGTTGGATCTGCCGACGCCAGCCGTACCAGAATTCGGGGAAGCCGTGCAGTAACACGATCAGCGGGCCGTCACCGGCCTCCACGTAGTGCAATCGCTGATCGCCGACCTCCGCGTAGCCCTCGCGAACATCGCTGCCCAACATTGCGGCAGCCGGCACTTCGGCCTTTCCGTTGGTACTGCTGCGATCCTGGTGCGCGCTCATCGTGACCTCCCGTGGGGTGGTCTTTCCGGGCGACCGTACGCCGCAGGGCGGCGCCGGATGCACGAATCGAGCAGCTCAACGGGCGTGAACTCGGGCGAGCTACCGGCCGAAAGCGGCTCGGGTTGCGGCCGCGGTGGCGCTGAAATACTCGGGCGGGCGGATGAAACCCCATTCGTCAAACGTGGAGCCATTGGTGACGGCACGTCGGTAGCCGAAGCAAACGAGATAGAGCGTCCGGATGTACATGATCGCTTCGAGCCTGTCGAGCTCGTCGTCGGTCGGCTCGACGTGTTGGCGATAGGCACCGACGGCGGCGTCGATGCGTTCCTGGTTCGGCCGCCGGGGGTGCCACGAACCCGTACCCCAGATCAGGTACGCGAAGTCGGCGAGGCGCGGACCGCGACCGGATGCCTTCCAGTTGATCGCGACCGGACCGTGTTCGCTCAGGATGGCGTGATCGGGTGCGTGAAGGAGATTTCCGTGGAGCAAACCTTCCGGAAGGCCGCTACCGTCGTCGGCCGAGCGCACCTCGTCCCGCAACCGCTCGAACTGCTCGCGATCGGCCGCCGCGACCTTCGTGTCCACGGCGTCGAGGAAGGCGAGGGCAGCGAGCAGGTCCTGACGTGGGGTGCCCTCGCGGCTTGAGTCCTCACCGCTCGCTCCGCCCGGTCGGCTCACGGAATCGTCGTAAGGCAGCGCGTGCAGCCGTCCGAGCAGATCACCCATCATGGCGAACTTCTGCGCGGTGTCGGGGAGTGGGCCGCCCTCGACGAATCGCGTCACGAGAACCGCACTGCCCTCGAAGTCAGATACCGCGTCGTCGAGCGCGAGGCGCTCCGCGGGATAGTTATGTTGTTCGAGGAACCGCAGCACCGCCGCGTCGCCGTCGACGCCCGCCCGGGGACGTGCGGGCGGAAAGGCCCGTGCGATCCACGGGTCGCCGTCGTTGCGGTCGACGCGGAAGACATAGTTGTTGTGCACGCTGAGCCTCGTCGCCGTTGCCGGCGCAATGCCGTAGCGATCCCGGAGATGGGCGAGAAGCCGGTCTGCCGCGGGCTCGTGATCCATGCGCGCACCGAGACCCTTGAGATCGGTCAGTGCTTCCGTGTAGCGCTGACCGGTGTCCTGCGCATGGTGCCGCACGACCTTCTTGAAGCTGGCATCCTTCGTCATGAGCAAGCCTCCTCTTGACACCCTCGTCCCCCAGCGACGCGGTGTGCAGAGATGGCCTGTGACGTTCGACGACCGTGAGGGCAAACTCCCCTTCGCCAATGGAACCCCGGCTGGGGCGGACGTTCCACAGCTCGGCGTCCGGTCGGCGCCGTGTGACGGCACCATACCAGCCCGCCGCAGCCGGGTCTGTCCCTCGATGGCCGGACGGCATGTCACGCGCCACGTTGGACGCGACGCGTCGCAGCGGTTCGGTGTTACACGTGGTTGACCGGGGAGTTCGGCGGTTGGCCGGTGAGCACCCGTACGGCCTCGGTGGCGGCGATCGCCCTAATGGTCTCGATGGACTGCTCCGAGTAGTACGCGGCATGCGGCGTGACAACCACGTTCGGGTTCCGTAGCAGCGGATTGCTTGGCTGCCAACCGCTCTGCTTGGCGGGTTCCTCTTCCAGGTCGTCGAGAGCAGCGGCGGCGATCACGCCGTCTCGCACTGCCCGATCGAGCGCGGCATCTTCGATGATCGGTCCGCGAGCCGTATTGATCAGAATCGCGGTCGGCTTCATTCGCGCCAGCGTGCTGTCGTTGAACAGGTGGCGGGTCTCGGGAGTCAGCGGCGCCTGAATGGTCAGGTAGTCCGACCCGCTGACGAGCTCATCCAGTGCCACCGGCCGGACGCCGTCGGCACGGAGTTGGCCCACGTCGACAAACGGATCATGTGCCCAGACGTCGACACCGAACGCCTGGGCGCGGGCAGCGATGAGACGGGCGATGGCGCCGTAGCCGAGCAGGCCGAAGACTCGACCGCGTAGCCGCCAGATCGGTTGGCCCGTCTGCCACTGCCACACGCCACGACGGGTCGCGGCGTCGTACTCGGTGATCTTCCGTACGGCGCTCAGCCATAGTGCGATGGCGTGGTCGGCGACTTCGTCGGCGCACCAGTCGTTGGGCGCATTGGTGACCTGTATGCCGTGGCGGGTTGCCTCGTCGACGTCGACGATGTCAACACCGGTGCCGTATCGCGAGATGACCCGCAGATGCGGCAGGTTGTCCATCGCGGCGGCGCCGACGTGGGCGTACTGGGTCAGAATGCCGTCCGCGTCTTGACCATGCGCGATGACGTCCTCTTCGGACTTGCACTGGTGGGCGGTCAACCGGAATCCGGCGTCTTCGATGATCGCGCGTTCGATGTTGACGTCTCCGAAGTCCGAGTCGGCGATCATGATGGTGCCACGGCTAGTGCGAGTCACGTGGGACTCCCTTCGTCGCGATGATGTCCTGGTAGGCGACGGCGAAGTCGAGGCAGCTTCCGGTGTCCATCTGCCCGGCGTGCGCGCGGAACAGCTCCTGCCATGGCGTCTGGTCGGTGAACGTCGGTGGCGTGTGATCGCGCCAGCGTGCCTCGATCTCCTCGTCGCTGAGCTCGACATCGAGACGATGGTTGGGAATGTCGAGCGTGATGCGGTCACCGGTGCGCAGGATCGCAAGGTTGCCGCCGACGGCCGCCTCCGGGCTGACGTTGAGGATCGACGGTGCGTCGGCGGTGCCGCTTTGCCGGCCGTCGCCGAGGGTCGGGATCGCCTCGACGCCGCGCATGATCAGCGCCGTCGGCGGCTGCATGTTCACGACCTCGGCCGAACCTGGGTACGCGATGTTGCCGGCGTAACGGACCACCAGGATGCAGCTCTCGTCGATCTCCAGATCGGGATCGTTGATGCGATGGTGGTAGTCCTCGGGGCTGTCGAAGACCACCGCGCGCCAGGTCACGGCCGGGCTGATGAGGTAGCGAGCGCGCAGGTCTTCGGTGATCACCGACATCTTCATCATGCCCGACTTGAACAGGTTCCCGTGCAGCACCAGGACACCGCCCCGCGGGCCGAACGGCTTGTCGTAGTCGGCGATGACCTCCGTATTGGTGCTCGGCATATCAGCGACGTTCTCCGCGACGGTTCGCCCATTGACGGTGACCGCGTCGTCATGGAGTCGTCCGGCCGTCAGCAAGGCATGCATGACGGCCGGCACGCCGCCGGCGTGGTAGAAGTCCTCGCCGAGGAAGTCGCCGGCCGGCGCGCAATTGGCCAGGATCGGTACGTCGCCACCGACGCGCTCCCAGTCGCTGTTGGTCAACTCGATGCCGATATGCCGAGCGATGGCATTCACGTGGATGGGGCAGTTCGTCGATCCGGCGATGGCCGACGCGACCACAATCGCGTTGTCGAACGCGTCACGGGTCATGATCGCGCGGGGAGTCAGGTTCTCCCGGACCAATCCCACCGCGCGAAATCCGGTGTCGTACGCCACCTCAGCCCGTTCCCGGTACGGGGCGGGGATTGCGGCGCAACCGGGCAGCGTCATGCCGAGCGCTTCCGCGATGCTGTTCATCGACAACGCCGTACCCATGGTGTTGCAATGTCCGACGCTTGTCGCAGAGCGGGACACGCGGTCCATGAACTCGGCGTAGTCGATTCGTCCGGCGGCGAGAAGCCGCCGCGATTGCCAGATGATCAGCCCCGATCCGGCTCGACGACCATCGACGTAGCCGTTGAGCATCGGTCCGCCGGATAGCACGATCGCAGGCAGGTTTACGGTCGCCGCGGCCATCAGGCATGCAGGGGTTGTCTTGTCGCAGCCGGTGGTCAACACCACCCCGTCCAGCGGGTAGCCATAGAGGATCTCGACGAGCCCGAGGTAGGCGAGGTTGCGATCGAGCGCCGCGGTCGGCCGCTTGCCGGTCTCCTGCAACGGATGGACGGGAAACTCCAACGGGATCCCGCCAGCGTCCCGCACGCCGGCCCGCACCCGGTCGGCTAGCTGGACGTGATGCCGGTTGCAGGGCACGAGGTCACTGCCGGTCTGGGCGATCCCGATGATCGGCCGTCCCGACTGCAGTTCGCCCCGGGTGAGACCGAAGTTCAGGTAGCGCTCGAGATACAACGCGGTCATATCGGGGTTGGCTGGGTTGTCCCACCACAGCTGGCTGCGCAACTGCGTTGTGTTCACGGTTCGACTCCCTCCACGACCGCGCGACGCAACGCTTTCAGCGGAACACAGCGGACACCGTAGGGGAGCCAAAATCATGAATCTGCGATGATCGCCCGGGAAGCCGGGAGGTTGGACGAGATGGTGCAGTTGGCTCGCGAGTACAGCCCGGAGACGTGGGACGTCTACGACTGGCTGGACCGAAGCCTCGACCCGTCGGGACCCGACTCGTTATTCGACATCGCTGCGTCGTACCTCTCACCGGGTGCCCACATCGCGGATGTCGGGTGCCGCGACGCCGCCCAGTTGGTCAAGCTGGTCAGCGCACACCCGGGAACTACCGGCGTCGGTGTCGACCCGGTGGACCGGCACATCGCCCGTGCCCGTGAGACCGTTGCCGCGGCTGGGCTCGGCAAGCGCATCGAGTTGGTGCACGGCACTGTCGAGGAAAGCCGGCTGCCGAACGGTTCGGTGGATCTCGTCTGGTGTCGCGACACGATCGTTCAGGTGCCGGCATTGGACGACTTCGTCATCGCGTTGGCCGGACTGCTGAAGGCAACCGGCCGGATGATCGTTTACTCGAACTTCGTCACCGACCGACTCGAGCGCGGCGAAGAGGACATGATGCGTCGGCACTTCGGCGTGGTATTCGCGAACCTGAACGAGCATCTCGTGCTCGATGCATATCGGGTGGCCGGGCTGGACGTAGAGCGAACGGTTGTGGTCGGCAGCGAGTGGCGCGAATGGGCGGAGGAACGCACCCAGCCGGTGTCCAGGTCGTTGCTCCAGCTATCCCGGCTGCGGCGCCAACGCGACGAGATCGTCGCGACCCGCGGTCAGGACGTGTACGACCACGTCGAGGCGCAGCTGCACTGGTTGCTGTTCCAGTTCCTGGGCAAGTTCAACCCGGTCGTCCACGTGCTTCGACGGGCCCAGTAAACGGCGCTGGGCGGCGACGCCCGGCAGGCGGTAGCGCGGCTGCGGCAAATGCGCCGTTGCAAAACGAATGGCTTGACCGCGTGACGGCGGGCAAGCTCGTGTCATGACAAGCAGCGACCTGTGGGACGAGGAAACCGCGCAGCGGTATGACGACACGTCGGCGGAGATGTTCGCGCCGGACGTACTCGATCCGGCGGTGGACTTCCTCGCTGGACTCGCAGGCGCCGGTCCGGCACTGGAGTTCGCGATCGGTACGGGTCGGGTGGCGATCCCGCTCGCCGCTAGAGGCATTGCGGTCAGTGGCATCGAGCTGTCCCAACCGATGGTCGATCAGCTGCGAGGCAAAGTGTTGGCCGATCAGCTGCCAGTCGTCGTGGGCGACATGGCTACGGCGACGGTAGCCGGCTCGTTTTCCCTCGTGTACATCGTGTTCAACAGCATCGGCAACCTTCGTACGCAGGACGAGCAGGTGCAGTGCTTCCAGAATGCGGCGCGGCATCTGGCGCCCGGTGGTCGCTTCGTCGTCGAGCTTTGGGTGCCCAGCATCCGTCGGTTCCCGCCCGGGCAGTCGGCCGTGCCGTTTGAGCTGACCGACCGACACGTCGGACTCGACACGCTCGACATGGTCACGCAGCAAGGAACGTCCCACCACTATTACCGCGAGCGCGACGGGAGCACGCGCTACGGGTACAGCAACTTCCGCTACATCTGGCCGGCCGAGTGCGACCTCATGGCGCGGCTCGCCGGAATGTCGCTGGAACGGCGCGTGGCGGGTTGGGATGGCTCGCCGTTCACGTCCGACAGCGAGAGCCACGTATCAGTTTGGCGCAAGCCGACATAGCGCGTTCGCGCACTCGTCGAGGTTTGGCAGTTCGGGCGGGATGTCCGATGCGCTGTGCTCTACTGGGTCCGTGGAGCGGACCCGCACGATCGCTTTCGGAAAGCGCGGTGGACGTGCCGGTAAATCGGACTCCGGCGCCATGACCGCCCAGCGCACCGAGGAAGTACGAACTCGCGTGCGACTGATGATCGATATCACCGCTCGCCCCGGCGTGTACCGCAAGGGCCTAGTCGCCGCCGCCAAACGCCTCGGCCCGGAGGAAGCCTCGATCATCTCTGATCTCGAGGGCCACGGAATGCAGGTGCCGCAGTTGGAAGACGTCCTGCGCGGTGGGCACGTGCTCGTGGACGACCCGCAACTCTACGACAACTGGCGGTTCGCGAAGGTGAGCCACGAGCGCTTGTCCAGCCACCATCCGGACATCGACAAGAAGCGCTACCCGGACATCGGGATGCGCGGCGTCGTGGTACGGGAGAAGCTGCACGGCCGTACCGCGCAGGGCACATGGGTACAGCTGGAGAAGACGCCCGCGGCGTTCGGGAAGCGGAAGCTGCCGAGCCTGACAGATCTGCGGCACTTGATGGACTACGTCGTCTATCGAGTTACGCGCAGCAACGTCGGGCCGTGGGGGCTGTCGCGGCTCACCGAGCGGCGCCCGATGTACCTGTCGCCGGTGGTGGCCGTACCCACGTCGCTGGCGCCACCGGTTGCGCAGTCGCTCGCGTCGGCGCTGCGTCGCATCGAGGAGCAGGACGACACCACCGCGGCGTCGCAGGATCTCGCGACGCTGTTCCCGCCGCCGGAACGCACCGACCCGTCCCATGAGTTGGGCATGGCGCTGTCCGGGCGGGGCGGGCGCGGCCTGTTCGGCAACTCAGAGGTGTGGGTCACCGAGACGCCATTGCGCAGTGCCGCCGCGGTCCTGGATCGGCGGAGCCGCGAGCAGCCACCAGGCTGGGAACTGACGAACGGAGCGGGGTCATCATGAGCGACGCGCAGGCCAACCGATCACAGCCGCCGTCGACCGCAGGGTCGGCCGGCGAGGCGTCGGTGCCGGAGGGGCTCGTACCGGCAGTCGTCAGCCTCGTACACACCGGCCCGGTATTGCTTGGCGCGTACACGATGGCGGAGCTGACCGCGGTCGACGCGATCGTCGACTTCCTCGAGACGCGGCCGTCGGACGACGTACTCGCCGAGGCGGTGCGGTCGCTCGCGGCGCGACAACTGCTCGTCGGCGGCACGGACGGAGAACAGGTGCGGGTGCGCGGCGACCTCGGCATCGCGGTCGCGTTCCAGCAACGCGCGCGCATGGTGCTCGACGCGCGAGCAACCGGTACGCAACCCGGCGAGTCGTGGCGCATCCTGCTGCTGCCGCAGCCGGAGGACATCTGCATGATGGTGCGCATCGATGCGCTCGGCGTCCACGAGATCGGTCTCTACCAACGCGAGGACGCGCTGAAGATGCTCTCCGAGTGGCTGCCCAACGGCGACGTGGCCGACGGGAAGTCGGAGGAGGACCCGAATGCGGTGCTTGCCGCATCGGACCGCACCGCGCTCGTCACGGCAACCCGCTACACGACCGAAGGTTCCGCGGAGATCGCCGGCGCCAGCACCGATATGGTTCTGGCACGCGACGACGGGCACGTGCGGGTGTTCTCGCGCGACTCGAGCGACCACGCCAAGCTCGTGCCGAGCCGCGACGACAAGAGCGTGGACGATCGTCTCGTCGAGATGCTCGCGTAGCCCTTCAGCGTTAGGCGGCGCGCGTCAGCGCGGCGCGCCAGCGCGGAGCGGGCGCGGCCGACCGACAGCGTCAGCGCAGTCCGGCGCGCCGGAGCATGTCCACGATGACGGCCGACTTCTGGTCGGCGTATTCAGCCATGAATGTCAACGGCTGCGCCGCGATCCGTCGTTTGGCTGCCTCGTATCGCGCGCGGTCCTCGGGATGCGTCCGAAGCCAGTCGCGGAAGATGAGATGGCGTAGGTGCTCGTCGCAATCCGGCCCGAACACGTGCAGGTTGACTTCTGGGTCGTAACGCTTGAAGCAGCGGTGTTCGTACCAGTCGGGTTCGCGTACCCGCAGCACATAGCCGACTGCCTCGAGCGCCGGGACGTACGCGTCTTCGTTGGTCGGATCCGTGACGATCAGGTCGACGTCGATGAGCAACTTGGCCGCGAGACCCGGCACCGCTGTCGAACCCATGTGTTCGACGACGAGCGCGAGCCGCCCGAGCGCGGCGCGGATGCGAGCCTCCTCGTGGCCGTACATCTCCGGCCACGCCGGATCGTAGTCGTGAATGGGGATCGGCCCGGTAAGTCGCGTGGGAGGCCCACCGACCGTCCGGGCTGTGGGCTCGTCCTCGGTCGTCGGGGCGGCCGCGGTGGGCAACGGAGGCAGGCGCACGCCGGAGACCGTACCCGACTCGCGACCCGAACATGGTGCGGCCCGCACCCGGGGGACTCGCCGAGTGCGGGCCGCTATGGCAGGTCAGGCTGTCACTTCACCTTGACCTTGATGGTTTGCGCCTCGTTGGTGCTCTTGTTGTCGTGGCTCACGATCATCAGACCGAGTGCCGGAGTATTCGCGAACTCGGTCTTGTTGATCGTCACCGTCTCCGTCGCGGACCCGTTGGGGTCAACGACATCGAACATGCCGGTGCTGATCGACGGCGAGAACGCGTTGTACGACGCCGTTCCGTCGACCTCGTCCACGGTGTTGTCGGTCAGCCCGAACGCCACCGCGTGGTAGGTGAACCGCGGGCTGCTCGCCGACAGACATGGCGCGCCCGCCGAGCACAGCTGCGCGATGGTCGCCGGCAGGACCAGCGTGGTGCTGTCCTTGGGCGCGTCGGCGAGGAACTGGATGGATCCGGCACCGGTGTGGAGGTTGAACACCGCCGATGCCATCCGGCCGTCGGACACGCCGGCGGTCAGCGCGCCGAAGTCCGCGCCGACCACGGCGTAGTCGTCGACGCCATCGCCATCGACATCGAGGTCAATGTCGAATTCGTCCATGCCGGCGTTGGACCACCGATGCTGAGTCGAGACAGCGAACGCGACAACGCCGGGGAACGACTGAACTCCAATGTTGCGGACATCGTTGGACTCGAGACCGTCATTGGGATCGGTCAGGCCCCACGCATACCAGTCCGCCGTGCCGGTGACGGCGCCGTTGGTGTTGGTCACGGTGGCCGTTGCGCTGCCGGTCTTGCCGAGCGTACCGGCATTGATGTTGGTCTTGATGTTCGACAATGCCTGCGGCACCAAGTAGTACGGCACACGCAGCGTCACACCGTGGTTCGCACCACCGGTCGGCGTGAACGTCACCAGACCCGACACATCGTGGAACGCGCTCGAGTCGCCGATCGAACCCGACGGCACGGACAGCGTCACGTTGACCGACTTCTCGCCCTTGGCCGGCACCGTCACCTGGGACAGACCCAACGAGACCGAGTGCGGGCTGCCGGCGTCGACCGCCGTACCCACGTTGAACGTGACCGGGGTGGTGCCGAAGTTGTGCAACTTCACGGCCTTCGTCTTGCTGAGGTTCTGGTTCAGCTCGGCGAAGCCGTAGTTCAACGTTGCGGTGCCGTTGTCGCCGAGTGCCACGACGTTGGTCTGCGTGGCTCCTGGCGCCTGGATGAAGCCGGCGCCCGCGACGCGGGTCGTGTAGCCGGCCACCTTGGACGGATCGGCCGTGTTGACGATCGCGGCCTTCCAGTAGTTGACCTTCTTCCACGTCGGGTGAGCCTGGCGTACGAGCGCGGCCATGCCGGCTGTGTGCGGGGACGCCATCGACGTACCGGAGATCACCGCGAAGCTGTTTCCGGTGCCGATGCCCGCCGAGAAGATGCTCACGCCTGGTGCGGTGACGTCCGGCTTGAGCCAGCTGTCACCGGTGCGGGCGCCACCGGACGAGAACGACGCCGGGGCAAGGAAGCCCGGGTTCGCGATTTGTGCGTTGGTGAGCGTGGCCGTACCGCCATCGGCAGCGTCCCACTTCGCCTTGTCGGTCAGCGCCACGCCGAGGAATGGGATCGTCACGGTGAATTGCTGGCCGGTGTCCGGGTTGTTGGTGATCGGACCCTCGAACGGCGGCAGGCCGTTGTCGGTGTTCACCATCACGACGGCGGCGGCGCCGGCTTCCTGGCCGAAGATCGCGCGCGCGACTCGCGCACAGGTGCCGCGTGACACCACGACGATCTTCCCGGTCACGCCGGCCGCGGTGTATTCGTTCGGGTCGCACCCGAGCGACATCGTGCCATTGGCGTTCCTGAGCACCTTTACCTGGAGCGCGGTGCCGTCGGTGAACGAGCCGCCGTTGGCGTTGATCGCGGTCGACGAGGTGCCGGTCGACAGCGCAACGTTCGCGCCCGGGAAGCCCTCGGTCGGGTCGCTCGCCGCCACGCTGATGACGTTCGTACCTGAGGCCGGCGAGCCGGCGAGGTACGGGTTCGGGCCGTTGTTGCCGGCCGATGCCACCACGATGACGCCGTCCTTGGCAGCGTTGGTCGCGGCCACCGCGGACGGGTCGTCGGCGTTGCCGAACGGCGAACCGAGCGACATGTTGATGACGTCCATGCCGTTGTCGACTGCCCACTCGATGGCGTCGACGGTCACGTCGGTCGAGCCCTCGCAGCCGAAGACGCGCACCGAGTAGAGGTCCGCCAACGGTGCCACGCCGGGGCCGACCAACCAGGAGTTGCCGCTGACCGTCGTGTCGTTGTACGGCCCGGTGTAGCGCTGGCCGTTGGCGAGCACGCCGAAGCCGGTCGCCGTACCCGCGACGTGGCTACCGTGGCCGTTGCAGTCCAACGGGTTCGAGTCCGGGTGCGGGATCGGCTGGAAGTCGGCGCTCGACGGGTCGGCGTTGTAGCTGTCGCCGACGAGGTCGATGCCGCCCTTGACCTTCGGCGCGTTCGGGCCGAAGAATGCCGGGTCGGCCGGTGCCGTCTCGTGTGCGTGCGCCTCGGTGTACGCCTCGGGCGTACCGGCGCCGCCGAAGTCGGCGTGCGTCCAGTCGATGCCGGTGTCGATCACGGCGATCTTGATGCCCTCGCCGTGGAAGCCGTTCAGGCCGTCCCAGACCGCGGGCGCGCCGATCAGCGGTATGCCTCGGACGTTGTCCGGCGTCATGAGCTGGATGCGGTGGACGCCAACGACGTTCGGGATGGAGCGCAGCGAGTCCAGCTTGTTCGCGGCGATCCGCACCTTGATGCCGTTGTATGCGCTCTGATAGTTGCCGAGCACCGATCCGCCGCGCGAGCGAACGGTGGCCTCGGCCGTGGTCTGCTGCTGGCGCAGCTGGGCCTTGCGGCTCGCGCGCTGCGCCTTGGTCAGCGGCGTGGCGGCATCGGCGTCGGCGACCGTCACCGGGTCGCCGGACATCTGCAGCATCACCGTCACCGGCGCGTTGCTCAGCCCCAGCGGAAGGTTCTTGATGGTCGCGCCGGACGGGGCCGGCTGGAAGCGCTTCGGATTGACCGGGTCCGCGCCGGCTTGTGACGTCGTGACAATGACAGCGGCCGTGGTTATGAGCACGCCGATGCCGGCGAGGCGCAGTCCCGTACGCCTCCGCAATAGATGACTCAGACGACTATCCGGATTCATTCCCTGTCCCCTCTTGAACCGTCGGGTAGTGCGCACTTTTTAGCTGAGAGGAGGCTGTGACAACTAGTCGACTTTCGGACGGTTGACGGGCGTTGCCAGGCGTCGAGGAGAAAACCGCAGCCCACAGGCCATGCACAGGTCTTACATGGAAATGCCAAAATTTCTGCCCAGCTGAAATGGGTGAACAAATGAGGACCGACAAATGCCATGGACCACGTCAGTGCTATGGCGAATTCGCCGAAAGCCGCAATCCAGGCCACACCGGGCAGGCCCTCGGATGACGTGGTCAAGATGCGGTCAACAGGCGGGGTACGGGTCGCGCGGCTACCGTGGGAATCGTGATGATCGGACTTCCCGATGGCATCAACGCGCTGCTCTTCGATCTGGATGGGGTCCTGACGCCGACGGCGGTCGTGCATGCCGCGGCGTGGGGAGACCTGTTCGACGACTTCCTTCGCCGCCGGGAGGGCGACACGTTCACGCCCTTCGATCGCGTCAAGGAGTACGACGATCTCGTGGACGGCAAGCCGCGTGTCGATGGCGTACGAGCCTTCCTCGCCGCCCGCCACATCGAGTTGCCGGACGGCTCACCGGATGACGGTCCCGACGCTGACACGGTCGCCGGACTCGCCGCGCGTAAGGACCGGCTGTTCCTTGCCAAGGTCGAGCGCGATGGCGTCCGGCCGTACCCGGGATCAGTGGCCTACCTGACGGCGGCGCGTGCGGTTGGGAAGCGGACCGCTGTTGTGTCGTCGAGCCGCAACTGCCGACAGATCGTCACCGCCGCGGGGCTCGCGGATTATCTGGATGTCCGGGTCGACGGCCGCACATCCGACCAGGAATCGTTGCGTGGCAAGCCGGAGCCGGACACATTCCTCGCCGCCGCGCGGCTGCTCGGCGCCGATCCCGCGCAGGCGGCGGTGTTCGAGGATGCGACCGCCGGTGTCTCGGCTGGGCGTGCCGGCGCATTTGGCTACGTGGTCGGCGTGGACCGCGTCGACCACGACGGCGAGGACGAGCACGCTGATGCACTGCGCGAGCACGGCGCCGACGTGGTCGTGACGGATCTCGCGGAGCTGCTTGACGACAAGTCACCGGCCGCCGGCGGCGGAAGCCCCGCGGGTAACCGGACGGTGGGCCGATGATCACCCACCACGCGTTTCCGATCGAGCCGTGGACGATTCGCGAGATCGGGCTCGACCTCGATGTGCTGGCCCAGAGCGAGTCCGTCTTCGCGCTGTCCAACGGCCACATCGGTCTGCGTGCCAACCTCGACGAGGGCGAGCCACACGGCCTGCCGGGCAGCTATCTGAATTCGGTGCACGAGTTGCGACCGCTCGACTACGGGGAAGCGGTCTACGGCAGCCCGAGCATCAGCCAGACCATCGTCAACGTGGCCAATGGCAAGCTGATCCGGCTCCTCGTCGACGACGAACCATTCGACGTCCGCTACGGCAGCCTGCAGCATCACGAGCGCGTGCTCGACATGCGCGCTGGAACGCTGGTGCGCCACGCGTTGTGGACCTCGCCGGCCGGTCGGCAGATCGAGGTGCGAAGCACGCGACTCGTGTCCTTCACGCATCGGGGCATCGCCGCGATCTGCTACGACGTGACCCCGGTCGACGCCGCGATCCAGGCGGTCGTGCAGTCCGATCTGGTGGCCAACGAGCCGGTGCCGCGATCGTCGGAGGACCCTCGGTCGGCGGGCGCGATCGACGCGCCGTTCGAGGGGGAGATGCACGGTTCGCGCGACCAGCGGGCCGTCATGGTGCACCGTACGAAGAGCAGCGGTCTTCGCGTCGGTGCCGGCATTGACCACGTCATCGAGTGCGACACCGACGTGCACATGGAGACCGTGAGCCACCCGAATCTCGGCCGGGTCACGGTGACCGTCGGGCTCGAGCCCGGCCAGACCGTACGGCTCGTGAAGTTCATCGCCTATGGTTGGTCCGCCCAGCGGTCGCTGCCGGCCGTCGAGGCTCAGGTGGAGGCCGCGCTCACCGCCGCCATGGCGACCGGCTGGGACGGACTGGTGAACAGGCAACGCGAATATCTCGACGAATACTGGGCGCGCGCGGACGTCGAGGTCGATGGCGACGACGCCGTACAGCAAGCGGTCCGGTTCGCGCAATTCCACGTGCTGCAGTCCAGCGCGCGGGCGGAGCGACGCGCGATCCCGGCGAAGGGACTGACCGGTCCCGGATACGACGGGCACGCGTTCTGGGACGCGGAGACGTTCGTACTCCACGTGTTGACGTACACGCTGCCGGATGCCGCGCGCGATGTCTTGCGGTGGCGGCATTCCACACTCCCGATCGCGCGCGACCACGCGGCCGAGATGGGCCTTGCCGGCGCGGCGTTCGCCTGGCGCACCATCACCGGCCAGGAATGCTCGGCCTACTGGCCCGCCGGTACGGCCGCGTTCCATGTCAACGCGGACATCGCGTGCGCCGCGATCCGATACGTGAATGCGACCGGCGATGTCGATTTCGAACGCGAGACCGGACTGGAACTGATTGCCGAGACCGCGCGGCTCTGGATGTCGCTCGGCGACGTCGACGCGAACGGGAAGTTCCGTATCGACGGCGTCACAGGCCCCGACGAATACAGCGCGTTCGCCGACAACAACGTCTACACAAACCTGATGGCGCAATGGAATCTGCGGGGTGCGGCGGAGGCTGCCGAGCGCCACACCGATGTCGCCGAGCGACTCGGCATCACGCGCGACGAGATCGACGGATGGTGCGACGCTGCCGAGCGGATGACCGTCCCGTACGACAGCCAGGCCGGCATCCATCCGCAGGCCGAGGCGTTCACCGAGCACTCGGTGTGGGACTTCGCGTCCACGCCACCGGAGAACTATCCGTTGCTGCTGCACTACTCCTATCGCGATCTCTATCGCAAACAGGTTGTCAAGCAAGCTGATCTGGTGCTCGCGATGCATCTGCGCGGCGACGCGTTCACGCCCGAGCAGAAGGCACGCAACTTCGACTACTACGAGGCCCTGACGGTACGGGATTCGTCGCTGTCCGCGGCCACCCAGGCCGTGATCGCCGCGGAGGTGGGCCAGATCGAGCTGGCGCACGACTATCTCGGCGAGGCAGCGCTCATGGACCTCGGCGACCTCGAGCACAACACGCGCGACGGCGTACACATGGCGTCGCTGGCCGGCACTTGGATCGCCCTGGTCGCCGGGCTCGCGGGCCTGCGTGACCACGCGAGCGAGTTGCAGTTCATGCCGCGGCTGCCATCCGCCATCAGGCGCCTGGCGTTCGGCGTTGGCTGGCGTGGCCGGACGATTCGCGTCACAGTGACGAGCGATCAGACGGCGTACCGCCTGGACGACGGTGGCGAACCCGTCACGTTGCGGCATTGCGGCAAGTCCGTTGAGGTCGCGCCGGGCGAGCCGGTGACTTTCCCGAACGCACCATTCACCGCGCGTCCGCGCCCGCTGCAGCCGATCGGTCGCGCGCCGGCCCGTCGTGGTTCCGCTTGACTTTGTGGGTACGAGTTGTGTCCACATCGGACGGTTCGTGCAACGGTCTCGTAACGCTTGCGAAGTCGCATTGGGTAGGCGGTGTTAGTACATTAGTTTCAATGTATGAGCATCGACCGCGAGTCACATGACCCGGGATCTGCCGGCTCGGTCGATGCGTTGACTGACAAACTTCAGCGGTGCGCACGCATTGCAGTGTTGGCCGACGCGGCATTTCTGGAGGCTGCGGTAGCTGTCGCGGACCGCCATCCGGCCGGATTCGACGCTGATCTCGTCGCGTTCTCGTTGAACTGGACGCGAACGGCGGCACGGCACGAGGTTGAGCTCGGCCGCTATCTGCAGCGCGTGGTCAAGCCGGTGTGGGCGGCGATGCGCCGGGGTGACGTGGACCTTCGGCGCGCTCGCGTGTTCTACGACGTGCTCTGCACGGTAGATGACGATGTGGCATTCGCGATCGCGTTGCAGCACGCCGATCGCGCATGTGAATGGACGACGACACAGCTGCGGGATCGGTTGCGGCGTGCGGTGTTGCGGGCCGATCCCGACGGTGCGGCGCGACGCACCGCGCGTAGCGTCGAACAACGCCGGGTGGCGATGGTGCCCGACCGCGAATCGACGGCCAGTTTGTTCGGGTCGTGTCTTCCTGCGGCGCGGGCCACGGCGGCCTTCGAGCGGATCGATGCGTTCGCCCGCGCGCGTCGTGCCGGCGGAGACACACGAACGCTTGAACAGCTGCGCGCCGACACGTTCCTGGATCTCCTTGAGGGTGTCGATGTCGGTGCGTCGCCGGTGCATCGTCGCGGCGTCGTGGAGCTGAGCGTGCCATGGTCGGTGCTGGCGCGCGGCATTGACCCTGCCGCGCCCGAACCGGTCGGTGGCTCAGACCGGATCGCCTTCGACAATGCCGCAGGCGTTCCCACGCACTCCACGGACTCCGACGAACCTGCAACGCTGGCCGGATTCGGACCCGCCGAGGCGCCCACCGCGCGGGCCAATGTCAACGTGATGCTTGGCCGACGGGACATCGCGTGGAGACTCCGCGTTGACGGAACAGCCGGTGAACTGCGCGCGCTCGGCGTCCTGCCGCGGCCTCGACATCACCAAGACCTCGCGGGTCTCCTTGAACACATCCGTGACGCCGCTCTCGCGACCTGCGGCGCGCCGGCCGAAGCGGATCCGCAGCGACGTACACCCGGGCCGGCGTTGTCGCGCTGGATTCGCGCGCGGGATCGCATGTGTCGCGCACCCGGTTGTCGCGCGCCAGCGTCCGCTTGCGACATCGACCACACGGTCGATTACCGAAGTGGCGGTCTGACGAAGCACGACAATCTCGCCCTGGTCTGCCGCCATCATCATCGGCTCAAGCACGAGGCGGGCTGGCGAGTCGAGCAGCCGACGCCGGGCACACTCACCTGGATGTCACCGCATGGCCATCGCTTCACCCGATCGCGGGAGTGATCTCCGCGCAGCGAGGAACCCAGCGATCCCGCCCGCCGCTTCGACCCGCCCGGACAAGGGTCCGCGGCGCCCAGAAGCGGCGAGCGCCACGGTGATTTGTGCTGGAATAGGGGCATGCTCATGGCGCTGCGTGAAAGCCAGGCGCCGGCGCTGTTCGGTGCGGCCAAATCGGTCGGCACCGGCGGCGGGCGCACCGATCTCACTGATGCGAGCGCGGGGGCGATCTCGTCGCTGGCCGAGCTCGGACTCGGCGTCGAGGCGCCGGATGTCGGTACGCTCCGCGAGTCGAGCCCGAAGCGGTTGAGTTCGGCGATGGACGACGAGGAGCAATGCCGTACGGCGGCCGAAATCCTGTCGGTGATGGCACTCGTCGACGGCGATCTCGACGCGGCGCGCATCGGCACCGTGATGGACTTCGCGGATGATCTCGGCGTGTCCGGCGCGTGGCTGGACGACCTGGCGGCCAGCGTCAAGCCCGATCTGGAGCCGGTCATCGCCGACATGAACGACCACAACCTCCGCAGCATCACCGAGGGCCACACGGATCTCGCCAGCGTCGGCGACCTCGACCGGTGGTTCGCGCCGTACGACGTCACGACCGACGAGACGCTCGCGGCGCGGTACGACGACCTCGAGAAATTGCCGCCGGGCACGCTCGGTCGCGAGGTCTGGTCGTTCTACGACACGCACGGCACACCGATGCCCGGCCGGCCGCACGGCGTCAACGAGGCGTTCGGGACGCCACACGCGAGCGCGCATCTGATCTCCGGGTACGACACCACGCCACAGGGCGAGATGCTCGTATCGACGTTCACGTCCCGTATGCATCCGGTGTTCCCGATGTCCGGTCACGTGCTGCCGGTGATCTACTCATGGCACCTCGGGATCGAGTGCAACGCACTGGCCGGATGGGACCGAGGCGCCCTGGATCCGGCGAAGTTTTGGGTGGCGTGGGACCGCGGCCACCATGCGAGCGGCGACACGTTCCGCGATGACTTCTCGATGTTGGATCACGCCGAGGAGCCGATCGAGGCGGTACGCCGCAGCTTCGACGTACCACGGCTTGATCCGGCGTATGCCGCGAGCGGCGACGCGGCCGGCGACGAGGCCAACGAGCGGCAGCCCGCCGCCTGACCCGGGGGGACCGAGACAGCGGTGGGTAGTGCAGCCAGCGCTCTGGCGCAACCGCAGCAGGCGCGAGCCGCTCGTGCGGCGATCATCGGCGTGTCGGTCGCGATGTTCTGCATCCAGGTCGACTTCTTCGCGCTGAACCTCGCGATCCCGGACATGGCGCACGACCTCGGTGCCACCACGGACAGCGTGCAATGGGTCATCAGCGGCTACATGCTCGCCATCGCGTCGCTGTTCATCTTGTGTGGCCGACTGGGCGACATCTACGGCCGCCGGGTCATGTTGCTGATCGGGATCGCAATCTTCGCGGTTTCGTCCGCGCTCTGCGCGATCGCGCCAAATCTGCCGACGCTCATCGGGTTCCGCGTGTTATCCGGCGCGGGCGCCGCGATGGTATTTCCGGTCGGAATCGCGGTCATCTCCAACGCATTCGACGACGCGAACCGCGCGCGGGCGCTCGGCCTGATGTTCGGCATCGCGAACATCGGTACGGCGATCGGACCTTTCCTCGGCGGTGGACTGTCTCAAGGGCCGGGCTGGCGATGGATTTTCTGGGTGCTCGTTGTGCTCAGCGCGATCGCGTTTGTGGTGGCGCTGGGCGGCATCGTCGACTCGCGGGATCCCACCGCCTCGCGGCGGCTCGACGTGGCCGGCGCCGCGTTGCTCATCGCGGGCATTGCGTCGCTGAGCTACGCCGTCGACCGCGGTGACGATTGGGGATGGGGCTCGGCCCGTACGATCGGGACGTTCGTGATAGCCGGCTTGCTACTTGTCGGGTTCTGGTTGCGGGAGGCACGTGCTCACAGTCCATTGATCGACCTCTCGCTTTTCCGCAACCTGCCCTACGTCCTCGTGATGTCGGTGGGCGTGGTCGCCAACATCGGTTTCGTCATCCTGATATTCATCGTGACTCTCTATCTGCAGGGCGCACGCGGACTGTCGGCCCTGCTCGCTGGCGTGTTCTTCCTGGCGCCGGCGACGATGGTTGCGCTGTCCGGACCGATCGGCGCGCGCCTCAAGCCACACTTCCGGCCCACCGTGATCATGGCCGGCGCCGGGTTGGTCGGTGCGGTCTCGACGCTCGCCGCGACCTACGCGACGTCGTGGTTCGCGTTCGTGCCGCTGATCGCGCTGGCCGGCTTCGGCTTCGGCCTGGGCTGGACGTTCGCGAACGTGGCCACTCAGGACGTGGTGCATCCAGAACGCGCTGGGGAGGCCTCCGGTGTGTTGCTCACCGTCCTTGTCTCGTTCGGCGGCTTCGGGCTCGCGGTCGCCGCGACGGCGGTCGCGGGACTCCAGCGAGGCGGCACCGCGCTCACCGACGCATACCTCGGCACGCTGCGCGTCATGTCGCTGGCCGTGGTCGTGTGGGTCGCCGCGGTGCTCGCCGTTCGGGCCTTGCTGGTACGTCGTGGGCTCATCGCGCCGTTGAACATGTCGGCGCCTGCGCCCGAACCGGTCAGCCCGCGCTCGAACGTGACCAGAGGTTGATGTCGCCCTCCATCGCGTACTCGTCGATCTCGGCGAGTTCGGCCTCGCTGAAGTCGGGGTTGCCAAGCGCCGCAACGTTGTTCTCGAGCTGGGCCACGCTGCTGACCCCGATCAGCACGGAGGTCATTCGCGGATCACGCAGCGCCCACGCCAGCGCTAGTTGGGACAGCGTCTGACCGCGCCGCATCGCGATCTCGTTCAGTGCGCGCACTCGGGCGAGGTTCGCTTCGGTCAGCATGCCGGTGTCCATCGCACCGCCGGTTGCCACCCGCGAGTCCTCCGGTACGCCGTGCAGGTAGCGATCGGTGAGCAGGCCCTGCGCGAGTGGCGAGAATGCGATGCATCCGGCGCCAACGCGATCGAGCGTACCGAGCAGATCCTGCTGCTCGATCCAGCGGTTGAACATCGAGTAGGACGGC
>DASTMZ010000043.1:0-19069 GCA_035713725.1 Micromonosporaceae bacterium | reverse complement strand
CGCGGGGGCCACCGGTTCGGGCCCGCGCGTCAGCCCTGGCCACCGGCGGGTCCGTATGCCGTGGCCGCGGCCGACGAGCACACGTTGCCCGGCTGCCCGTTGGTGAGCTTGCAGATCTCGTTCGTGAACGCGTTCGCGGTGCCCAGGATCGCCTTGGCGATGTCGCTGTTCGGGTTGCGCAACGCGTCGGCGACCTGTTGCTGTGTCATGCCGGCCAGCAGTTGCGGGTTGTAGCTCGCGCCGCTGGCGATCGCCTGGTTTCCGAAGTCGATGAACGGGAACGGGTTACCGGTGGTGCCGGGCGACGGCGGGTCGAACTGCTGGACCAGCTTCTGCTGGTCGGACGTGAGCGTCTCGAGCGCTACGCCGGCCTCGCTCTGGATCTCCTTCGGCTGGAAGTCGATGTACTGGCTCGTGTACGACGCGCCGTGGAAGGTGAACGTGGGCGTGTTCGGGAACGTGTCGGTCGACGACGACGACGTCGTACTCAGGTTCTGGAACGTACCGAACCGGGACAGCGCGACGATCATCGGCCAGCGCTCGGCCGCACAGTAGGGGCAATACTCGGCACCCATGTAAAAGACCACCGGCTTGCCGTCCGCGCCCTTGAGCACCGGCTGTCCGCTGGTCGCCTGGGGCGGCGAATCCACCGCGCCCTTGCCGGCCTGGTCGAGCACCGTCGGCGAGACGTTCGTCACGCTGCTCACCAGGGAGGCGGCGGCTGGTGCCGAGCCGACATTGGTGTTCTTCTTCGCCGGCGCGGACAGCTTCACACCGACCAGGATGCCGATGACGAGGACGACCGCGCCGACCGCGGCCGCCGCCCCGATCAGACGCTTGCGGCGCTGTTCCGCGCGGCGTTGCTTGGCGGCAAGCTCGCGCGCGGCCTGCCGGGCATCCCGTTTGGCCTGAGCCTTGGACACGTGGCCAACCTCTCACACGTGACGAATTGGTGAACCGGCCGGCATCAGCGGCCTCCGGCCGCTCGCGACGGTACCCCGGCCATCCGTACACCGTCGACGCAGACCGGGCGAATCGTACAAGCTCCCAGCTTATTCACAGTCCGTATTGACCGGTGTCCGGGGTCACATGCCGCCCTGGGTCCCGGACCTGGTTCTCCGGAAACGGCCTCCGAAACCAGCTCTCCGACCGCGATCCTCCGCCGACCCGAGTCGACCGCGTCGACCGGGCGATCCGGCCGACGATCTACCGATGTTGATCACCGATTCGGCGGTCTGCCATGTCCCGACGACCGGCGCGCCGTGCGCCAATCCGGCGGTCGGGCAGCCGAGAATTAGTCACGTAAACAAGGCTCCACTGTGGCCTTTCGGACCCGTTACTTCGCATTGCGGCGCGGTTAACATGCACTCGCTTACATCTATCTGAGAGGTGTACCGCACATGACCCAGAGTGGATCGACCGCGACCATCGAGGTCACGGCCGACGTACGCGAAGGTACGTATGGCGACAAGGTGGCCGCCATCGAGCCGGGTGGCGCCGAGTTCATTCCGTTGTCCGAGCGCCACGGACGTCCGCTCAATCAGTTGTGGACCTGGACGTCACCGAACCTCGAGTTCGCGACGATCTTCGTCGGAATCATCGGTGTCTGGTTCTTCGGTCAGTCGTTCTGGATGGCGACGCTCGCCGTCATTGTCGGTTCCGCCCTCGGCTCGGTGTCGATGGGCTTCCTCGCCGCGCGCGGCCCGCTGTTCGGCGTACCGCAGATGGTGCTGTCGCGCATCGGCTTCGGCTTCCTCGGGAACATCCTGCCGGCCGGCATCAACTCGGTCGTCGCGGGCGTGGGATGGTTCGCGGTCAACAGCGTCAGCGGCGCGTTCGCGCTGTCCGCGCTCACCCACATGTCGAGCAAGCTCGCGCTGATCATCATCGTGGTGCTGCAGATCGCGGTCGCGTTCTTCGGCCACAACCTGGTGCACACCTTTGAGCGGTACGCGTTCCCGCTGCTCGCCGTCATCTTCGTGATCGCGACGATCGTGATCTCGTCGAAGGCGCACCCGTCGCTGACCCACCAGAGCGGCGGCATCGGTGGCTTCATCGTCACCCTCGGCGCGGCGTTCGGGTACGCCGCCGGCTGGAACCCGTTCGCCAGCGACTACACGCGCTACCTGCCGCCGGACACGAACCGTCGCGCGACGGGATGGTGGGCCGCGCTCGGCGTCTTCGTGTCGTGCGCGATTCTCGAGACCGTCGGCGCGGCAGCGGCCAGCATCACGGACTCGAACAAGTTCGGTGGCAACCCCACGGCCGGATTCACGAGCCACCTGCCGACGTGGATCGCCGACCTGACACTGCTCGCGATCGCGCTAGGCGCGGTGTGTGCGAACGCGCTGAACGTCTACTCCGGATCGATGTCGTTCCTCGCGCTCGGCATCCGGATGCCACTGGCCCTGCGGCGCGGCATCGTCGCGATCGTCTTCGGTGTGGCGGGCTTCTTCCTTGCGCTGTCCGGCCTGCACAACGCGGGCGAGGAGTACACCGACTTCCTGCTGATCATCTCGTACTGGATCGGCCCATGGCTTGGTGTGTTCTTCATGGACCAGTTCCTGCGTCGCGGCAAGCGTGTCGATGGATTCTTGTTCGACCGCAAGCACAACCCGTGGGGCGGCGCCCTCGCGATGGCCATCTCAATCGCGGTCTCGATCGTGCTGTTCTCGGACCAGATCAAGTTCCAGGGCTTCGTGGCGAGACATGCCACCTCGCTCGGCGACCTCGCGTTCGAAGTCGGCTTCGTTCTCGCGGCGGTGCTTTACGCGCTGTTCTACCGGTTCCAGCGTGACCACGGCGAAGAGGTGCTGGTCATCCCGGACGCGGCGAGCGGCGTCGGCTCACGGTCGATTCCACTTCAGGAGACCGCCGGCGCGGACGCACCGGTCCAGACAACGGACGGGTCAACCGCCTGACGGATCCCCAATCTGCGCCACTGCGGATACCCGGCAAGGAGCAGGTCACGTTCGCAGGAACGTGACCTGCTCCTGGGTACCAGCAAAGAAAACGGTGCGCTCGGCGGAGGTTGCGCGTGCGACCACCTTGCCACCGCGCAAGACCAGCGTGCGGGGCGCGATCAGCCGCAGCGCGTCGGCCTCCGACGGTGCGTCGAACACCACCAGGTCGGCCGGTCCGCCAGGCCGCAAGCCATAGTCGGGTACGCCGAGAGCAGCGGCCGGATTCACCGTGATCATCTCGATGAGCCGCCGTAACTCGGCGTCGCCGGACATCTGGCCGAGGTGCACGAGCACGAATGCCGCCTGCAGCGGATCGCCGTAGCCGAGCGGATACCACGGATCCATCACCGAGTCGTGACCGACGCACACGTTCACGCCGGCCTCCTGCAGTTGCTTGACGCGCGTGTGGCCGCGGCGGATCGGGCCGGTGTCGAAGCGGCCCTGCAGCACGGCGTTGTCCAACGGATTCGTCACCATGTGCAGCCCGGCCCGCGCGATGTTGTTGATGAGCCGGTACGCATACGCGTTGTTGTACGAATGCATGGCGGTCGTGTGGCTCGCGGTGACCCGCCCCGACATGCCCCGGCGGATCGTCTCGGCCGCCATCACCTCGACGAACCGGGAATGGTCGTCGTCGGTCTCGTCGCAATGAATGTCGACGCGCAGGCCGTGCTCGTCGGCGAGCGCGATGGCGAACTTCACCGACTCGACGCCGTCCTCGCGCGTCAGCTCGTAGTGCGGGATGCCGCCGACCACGTCCGCGCCGAGGTCGACCGCCTTGCGCATCAGGTCGCGTCCGCCGTCGAAGCCGAGGATGCCCTGCTGCGGAAACGCGACGAGTTGGAGGTCGATGATGCCGCGCACTTCGTCACGCAGGTCGACGAGCGCGCGCAGCGCACGCAGTTCTGGGTCGCAGACGTCGACGTGACTGCGTACGTGTTGCACGCCGTTCGCGAGCTGCCACCGCAGGATCTGGCGGACACGGGACTGTACGTCGTCGTACGTCAGGTCCTTGACGCGTTCGGCCCACACCGCGATGCCCTCGAACAGCGAGCCGGACACGTTCGGACGGGGCTGGCCGACGGTCAGCACCGCGTCGAGGTGGATGTGCGGCTCGACGAGCGGCGGCGTGACGAGACGGCCGCCCAGATCGGTGACCTCCCGTGCGTCGACCGCGCCGTTGTTCGTCGGGTGGCCTGCCTCTGATGTGGTCGCCGGCGTGACGGCCACGATCCGGCCGGCGTCGACGGCGATGTCGCTGAGCGCCGGCGTGCCGGCGATCTGTGCGTTGCGCAGCAGAAGATCGATCACGCGGACATCATGCCCCGCGTCGTCGCGAGCGCGCATCGTCCGATCCGCAGTCACCCGAGGCTTTGAGGGCGCTGAGAGTTGTCGACCGCGTTGCACATCGGTCCCGGCGGGGTATCGATAAGGTCTGCACACCACGTCCAGACGAGGATTCAGGCAGGACAGATGCGGAACAGTCGCACGAACCACCCGGTAGCCGACGCGTTTGTGTTGCTCGGCATCACTGGAGACCTGGCGTACAAGATGCTGCTGCCGGCGTTGTACGCGCTCGAGGCGCGCGGCGAGCTGCCGGGACCGGTGATCGGCGTGGCGTTGACCGACCTTGACACCGACGGGCTGCACCGGCGCACGCACGATGCGCTGGTGGCGGCGAAGGTCGACATCGACGACGCGGTGTTCCGGCGCCTGTGCAGCCGCATGTCGCTGGTGACCGGCGGATTCGACAGCGCGGACACGTTCACCCGCTTGCGTGACGCACTCGGGCAGTCCGCGAACGCGGTGTTCTATCTGGCGATCCCGCCGAGTCTGTTCGTGACCGTCGCCGGCGGGCTGGACGCCGCCGGCCTCTGCGACCGAGGCTGGCTCGTCGTCGAGAAGCCGTACGGCCACAACCTGGCCAGCGCGCGCGAGGTCGACGCACAGATCAAGGCGTACTTTCCGGAGGAGCGGATCTTCCGCGTCGACCACTTCCTTGGCAAGGAGTCGGTGGAGGACATCCTCGCGGTCCGGTTTGCGAACACGCTGCTCGAGCCGATCTGGAACAGCTCGTACGTGCGCACCATCCAGATCACCATGGCGGAGAGCTTCGGCGTGGAGGATCGCGGGTCGTTCTACGACCCGGTCGGCGCGACCCGGGACGTCGTACAGAACCATCTGCTCCAAGTGCTCGCGCTGCTGACCATGGAGCCGCCCGCGTCGGCCGACCCGCACGCGTTGCTCGACGAGAAATACAAGGTGCTGCGCGCGATGCGCCGCCTCAAGGTCGCCGACACGGTCCGAGGTCAATACGACGGGTACGACAAGGTCAAGGGAGTCCGCGACAAGTCCACCACCGAGACGTTCGTCGCGTCGAAGTTCTTCGTGGAGAACTGGCGTTGGCACAACGTGCCGATGAGCGTACGAGCCGGCAAATGCATGGCGACCACCTCGCTCGAGGTCGTCGTCGAGCTTCGCAAGCCGCCGGTCATGCTGTTTGCGGACGCCGACGGGCAGCCGGACCCGAATCTGATCCGGCTGCGTCTCGGCCCGAATCCGGGCGTCACGCTCAACATCTACGCCGGCGAGCCAGGCCACGCGAGCCAGGTCCGGGAGATCAACGTGTCGGCCGACTTCGAGCGGCAGCTGCACGGCCAGCGCAAGCCCTACGAGCACATCTTCCTCGGCGCTATCTACCGCGACCCGAGGCAGTTCGGCCGGATGGACATCGTCGAGGAGAGCTGGCGCGTCGTCGATCCGATCCTCGACCTCGACGAGTCGCCGCTGCGATACGCCAAGAGCTCGTGGGGGCCGGACGAGGCGGACAAATGCGCACTCTACGGGCGCTGGCATCCGTTGGAGGTCAGGTAGCCGTTGGCGTGTCACACAGGCTTCACAGGAATCGTCTAGATTGGTGCGTTCGCTGGTGGCTGCCTGGCCGCCGGCCCGGCACCCTCCGGAGGATCAGTGAAGCATCGTCTCGTCGCCGCGGTCGCTATGGCGGCGCTCGCCGTCGCGGGTGTGGCCGTCTCCGCGTGCGGCACGAACACGCCGACGCCGTCCGGAACGTCCACGGCCGCGTCGGTTGCACCCGAGGTCGCGCTCGTCAACGCGATCAGCGCGCTGAAGGGCCAGGGTTTCAATCTCAAGGTCAACCTCGGCGGCATTTCCGGCACTGGTTCGATTGACGCCAAGAACAACGCCGGTACGGTCGAGGTGAAGGGCACCGAGAGCGGTGTCACGGCGGATATCGCGTTCACGCAGATCGGCTCGGACCTGTGGGCGAAGGTCGATCTCGGCTCGTTCAGCGGACAGCTCGGGGTGGATCCGACAAAGTGGCTCAAGCTCGATGCGTCCAAGTTGACCAGCGACGGATCCAGGCCGTTCGACTTGTCCGGCTCGAGCGACGCGTTCGACCTCGCCGGTCTCGTCAAGAGTGTGTCGAATGTGAAGCGTACGGACGCGACGCACCTCAGCGGCACCGTCGACCTCACGGCCGCGACGGGACTGTCCGCGCCCGGCTCCGACACGCTGGACAAGGCCGGCGCCGCCGCGAAGGCTGCTCCGTTCACCGCGACGCTTGATTCCCAGGGCCGGCTGACCGAACTGTCCGTGAACGGCACCGGTGAGCTCGCGGCGGACTTCCAGTTCACCGACTTCGGTTCGCCGGACGCGGTGCAGGCGCCGCCCGCGTCGGATGTCGTACCGGCACCGGACGCCGTCTACCAGATCTTCAACGGCTGACGACAAGCGACGCACGGCAGGGCGCGACGGATGGATCCGTGGCGCCCTGCCGCCATTGGCAACGCGGATGGATGTCGTGTCGGCGCCGACTCGACGGCCGGCCGCCGACGTCCTATGGTGGGGCGCCAGCCACACCGGAAGATCGCGCCGCGGGAGGATCGCGTGACCGACCGTCGCCGCGCGGTACGTGCCCAGCGAGTCCGCGGTCGGTTCGGGCGTGCTGGCGTCTTAGCGCGCATCGTGTCATCAGCGTGCATCGTGTCGCTGGCGGTCGCCGCGTGCAGCACGGTCGTACCCCCGATCCCGCGGTCGGCGCCGACCGTCACCGATCCGGCCGCACAGCGCTTGCTGACCACGGCGATCGGCGCCCTTGCGACGACGAGCTATCAGGTTCGGGTAACCGCCTCGCACGGTCGTCTGATCGGCACCGGCAGCGTGTTGCCGGCGTCGTCGACATTCGACGTGCGCCGCACCACCGCCGTGGAAGGCGACCAGCTGGCCGTGTCGGCGCGACGGATCGGCGGTGCGGTCTGGCTCAACGTGGACTATCCATCGCTCAACGCGGACTTGCACATCACGCCGGCGCAGTGGGTGACGGCCGCGCCGAAGCGGCTGTCGGCGGGTCCGGACGCTCCATTCGACCTGTCCGGGTCGGATCCGTTCGACCTGGCTGGCCTACTCGCCGGCGTGACCGTGGTGCGCGCCTACGATTCGCGTCATCTGACCGGCATCATCGACTACACGCGCAGTCACGGTGTGAGCGCACCGGACGCCGACGAACTCAGCGAAGCCGGCACCGCCGCGACGTCGACGCCGTTTGGCGTGACGTTGGACGGCGGTGGTCGGCTACTCAGTGTCGTGATCGACGCGGACGGGTACAACGGGGACCTGACCCGGATGGTCGCACTGTCCGGGTACGGATCCGTGACGCCCCCGGTACGCCCACCGGCGGCCGTCGTGGTGCCCACACCGGCGGCCGTCTACGAGCTGTTCAACGAGGGATGATCTCCCGGTCCCACCCGCGCTGAGCTGGGCATCCTCGCATATCCGATCCAGCGCGGCGACCTCTAACGGCAATCCCGGCCGGCCCGCGTCGCCATCGTGTGACGCTGTGCGGGCGGGAGGTGGCGGTCGTGCGACGGATCCTCGCGGCGGTGTTCGCCGTGTCGGTGTGGGCCTCCGTAGCGGCCGGCGCCGTTGCCGCTCCGGCGGCCCCGCGCCAAACGTTGCACCCATCCGCGGTCGGCGGCTCGACCGAGCACACGGTCGCTGCGCACGCCGCGGCCCAGGCCGAGCGAGCGGGTCCACGACGTCCGGCGGGCGATTCACCGCCGTCCGGACGAGCGGCGGCCGGGACTGCCGGTCGCGTGCGTGGCGCTCCCGGTGAGCACCCCGACGCGCCTCCGCCGCGCGCGCCCATCACGCCGCGGGGGGACGTGGCACCGGGTGCGAACCTGCTCGTGAACCCGAACGCCGAGGTCGGCACATGCACCACGTCGGGATTCGACGCGATGACCGTACCCGGCTGGACGGTCACCGCCGGCGCGACCGACAGCGTGTGCTACGGCGCGGTCGGTTTCCCGCGATCCGACGTGCCGGGACCGCCTGATCGTGGTCGCGCGTTCTTCTCCGGCGGAGCCACCGGCGACTCGACGATGACCCAGATTGTGAACCTCTCGGCGGCCGCGGCCGAGATCGATCGCGGCGAGGTCACCTACCGGATCGGTGGGTGGCTCGGCGGCTGGGCCGGGCAGAACGACCGTACGACGATCAACCTGACGTTCGTCGACGGCCGCGGTCATGTCATGGATACCGGCGTGCTGGACCCGGTCACGAACACCGACCGCGATCAGGTGACCGGCTTCGTGAATCGCAGCACGAGCGGTTGGGTGCCGACTTCCACCCGTGCGGTGATCGTGGCGGTCACGTTCACGTGGACGGCGGGCAGCACCACGGACGGGTACGCCGACGATCTGTCGTTCACGGTTGACACACCGGTCCACGCACCGCGACTCGTCGCGCCGGCCTCGAACGTACCCGCATTCGACCATGTCTTCGTGGTCTTCATGTCGGGCGAGAATGCGCGTGCGACCGATGCACCCGCCGGACGAGGGCACTACGTGGTGAACAACCCGGCCGCGCGCTACCTCAACCACACCGTTGCCGTGATGGGTTCGCTGCTCGGCCAGATGTACGCCACGACGCATCCCGGCGATCCGAACCAGCTCGCGGTGAGCGGTGGTTCGACGTTCGGCTGGACGAGCGATCCGGTTGTCGGGCGGGACGCGATCGAGGCACCGCATCTCGGCGATCTGCTCGACGCCGCGGGTCTGACCTGGAAGGCGTACGCCGACGGCGCGTACGGCGGCTGCGACGTCAGCGAGCACGACAACGCGAGCGGCGGCTACTACCGGCCGGATCAGCAACCGTTCATGCTCTACAAGGACGTCGTCGTGGATCCCGACCGGTGCGCGGCGCACAACCAGCCGCTGACCAGTCTCGCCACCGATCTCCAGTCCACCGCGACGACACCGTCGCTCGTGTGGTTCTCGCCGAACGACGTCGACAACATGCATGGCGGGGGAGTCCTGGCCGGCGACAACTGGCTCGGCCAGACGCTGCCCGCGATCTTTGCGTCGCCGGCGTGGACGCAACAGCGGTCACTGCTGATCTTGTCGTGGGACGAGAGCTACGCGCAGTCGTTCGGTCCCGGATTCCCGAACCACGTCGCGACGTACGTCCTCGGCTCGCAGGACACCGTCAAGCCCGGGTACACGAGCCCGATCCGGTACACCGACTACAGCCTCACGCGCACCATCGAGGAGGCGCTCGGCGTTGGATCGCTGACCAGCAACGACCGCTTCGCGCGACCGCTGTCCGACGTGTGGAGCGACGAGAGCAGCGGATCGGGTGGGCAGGGCGGTCCCGGCAACGACGGCGGCTCGTCGGCCGCGCTGCGCGCCGGGCGCTGATTCACGTCGGTCGCGGGCCGCCCGGCGGCTCGTCGGCCGCGCGGCTCGTCGGCGCTAGTGGCTCGCGGCCTGGCGGGCGTGGCGCCGCGCGATCACGTGCTCGACGAGCGCGATCAACACCTCTTTAGACGACTCGCGCAAACGCGCGTCGCACATCACGATCGGCACCACTGGATCGACGTCCAGCGCGCGGCGTACGGCGTCCGGCGTGTACTCCTGCGAACCGTCGAAGCAGTTCACCGCCACGACGTGCGGCGTGCGATGCCGTTCGAAATAGTCGAGTGCGGGATAGCACTCGGTGATGCGGCGGGTGTCGGCGAGCACCACCGCACCGAGCGCGCCGAGCGCGAGCTCGTCCCACACGAAGTAGAAGCGCTCCTGGCCGGGCGTACCGAAGAGGTAGAGCACCAGGTCGTCGTCGAGCGTAATGCGGCCGAAGTCCATCGCGACCGTGGTGGTCGCCTTTGCCTCGACGCCGACCGTGCTGTCGGTCAGGCTGCTTGCGCCGCTCAGAATCTCCTCGGTGCGCAGCGGCATGATCTCGCTCACCGAGCTCACCAGCGTCGTCTTGCCGACGCCGAACCCGCCCGCGATCAATATCTTGAACGCGGTGGGTGCCGTTGCCGTGTCCGACATGCCAGATGTCTCCCCGGATCGCGCCTACGGTCTACAGCATTTACAACGAGCGGAGACCGTCGAGGACGGCGCTTAACACCCGATCGTCGGATCGATGTGTCCTCGCGGGTGCCGCGAGGACGATCGCACCGGCGGCGAGCAGGTCTGAAAGCAGCACGCGCACCACGCCGACCGGCCGGTCGACGTACGAGGCTATCTCAGCCACCGATGCTGGTCGCGTCGCGCGCGTCACGATCGCCCGCTGTTCGGGTGGCAGATCGCCGCGACCTCGTGCACCCCGGTCGGTCGTCACGACGTGCGTAAGTAACTCGAACTCGCGGCGGACCCGGGTGCGACCGCCGGTGAGTGCGAAGGACCGGACCAGTGGTCCGGCGTCCGCGTCGAGCCAGGCGGCCTCGCCGCCCGGCCGGTCACCCCGCATCCGCCCGACGCCCGGCCGGTCGTGGCGCCACCGCGAGCGCGTGGCCGAGGCGCTCGACAACCATCGCCATCTCGTAGGCGATCAGGCCAATGTCCGAGTCGGAGTCGCTCCACACCGCGAGGCATGAGCCGTTCGAGGCCGCGCTCACGAACAGGAACGCCTGCTCCATCTCGACGATCGTCTGTCGCACTGGTCCGCCACGGAAGTGCCGTCCGGCCGCGCGAGCGAGGCCGGCGAACCCGGACGCGATCGCGGCGAGGTGCTCGGCATCGACCCGGGTCATGGTGTGCGAGCGGGCGGTGAGCAGACCATCGACGGAGAGCACGACGGCCTGACGGGCCGCCGGCACGCGCGCGACGAGATCGTCCAACAGCCAGTCAGTGCGTAACGTGTCGGTCATCGGTCGGGCATTCCGTGCTCGCTCCCAGCTCCATCCGATTCTCGACGGTCCGCGTCCGACGCGTCGTCCGCTGGTGCGGCGTCGTGAGTCGGCGCGATGTCGCCCGCGGGGTCGCCCGCAGGGTCGGCGGCGCTCGATGCCTGCGCGCGACGGCGACCGAGGGTCGTGCCGTCCTGAAAGGACTCCAGCATCGTACGCATGCGTTCGGGGGTTCGGGGCGCCCCGAGCGGTGTCGCGTCCCCGTCAGTCCGTTCGTTCGCGGGTTCGCTCTCACCGTCGGAAGGCTGCGCCGGGACGGCATCGGGCACCAGCCGGACGGCGCGGCCGGGCCGGCCGGACGGGCGTACGCGCTGCGGCAGACCGTCCGCCGTGACGCCCTTCACGGTCGACGACTCGGGCGGCGTGACGAGCGTCAGGTTGCGTTGCCGTGGCACCGATGGCGCCTGATCGGCGACGGCGGGCTCACCGACCACCTCCCCGTCGATGGCTTCGAGCACGACCTCGCCGTCGTCGGCAGGGTCGCCGGCCGTGTGGGTGGCGTCGGCGTCGACTGTGGAGGACGTCGTTTCGTCGGTCACCGTACCGTCGATCACCGCCGTACCCGTCCGCACCGCGGTCAGCATGCGCGCACCGGTGCCGGAGATCGCCGGCTCGAGCTCCGCGGTCTCCGGCTCGGCGACCACGACTTCCGGCGGCAGCAGCACGATCGCGGTAACCCCGCCGTACGGTGACGACTGCAACGTCACCCGGATGCCGTGACGCGCGGCGAGCCTGGCCACCACGAAGAGTCCGAGCCGGCTGCTGTGCGACGGGTGGAAGTCCGATGGCGTCGCGAGGCGCTCGTTGGCCGCGTCGATCTCCTCCGCCGTCATGCCGATCCCGCGGTCTTCGATCTCGATCGCGCAGCCGTGCGGCACGACCTGCGCGGACACCGTCACCTGCGTCTCCGGTGGCGAGAACGTGGTGGCGTTTTCCAGCAGTTCGGCGATCAGATGCACGGTGTCGCCGACCGCCCGGCCGGCTAGTGCGAGATCCGGCAACGCGCGAACCGATATCCGGGTGTAGAGCTCGACCTCGGCGGCGGCGGCGCGGAGCACATCGACGAACGCGACTGGATATCGCCATCCGCGTCCCGGCGTCGCGCCGGCCAGAATGACCAGATCCTCGGCGTGTCGACGCATACGCGTGGCGAGGTGGTCGATGCGGAAGAGCTCGGCGAGGTCGTCGGGGTCGGTCACCCGCCGTTCCATGTCATCGAGCAGTGCGAGCTGCCGGTGCAGCAGCGTCTGGCTGCGGCGCGCGATGTTCAGGAACACCTCGTTCAGGCCGTTTCGCAGCTCGGCCTCCTGCACCGCGGACGCGATCGCGGTGCGTTGCGCACGCGAGAACGCCTCGCCGAGCTGGCCGAGTTCGTCATGGCCGTACGCGAGCGCCGGCGACTCCGTGGATACGTCGACCGGTTCACCGCGGCGCAGCCGCGCGACCACGCCAGGTAGGCGGTCCCGGGCGAGGGTCAGCGCGTCGGTGCGCAGCCCGTGCACGCGCGCGATGATGCCGCGGGCGATGCGTACCGACACGATGATCAGCGCGATGAGTACGAGCAGACCGATGCCGCCGGCCACCGCGAGCCGTATCACAATGCGCTCGCCGGCGGGTCTCGTCGCGGCGATCGTACGTTGTGACTCGGTCGACTCCAGCGCCTTCAGCTCGCCGTTCACGATGTCGAAGTCGGACCGCCACGCCGTCGCCTCGAACCCGGTCGGCAAGCCGGTCTTCGTGCCGGCTCGCACACTCAACTGGTCCTCGAACCCGCGAAGCTGCGTGAACACGACGCTGGACAAGGTCGCCTGATAGCCGCGCTGGTCATCGGCGGGCAGGAACCGCGTGGCCTGCTGGTAGAGGTAGCGCTGCGTGCCGATCGCGCCGACCAGCATCTGGTACGCCGACGGGGTGAGCCGGCCGGCCGCCACCGCGCCGGTGACGATGGCGTCCTCGCGCGTGAACATCTCCCGCGCCTGCATCAAACCGACCACGGTGGCGGCCTGTCGCGCGAGATCGTGGTCGTCAATGCCGGTGATCGAGCCGTAGAGGCCGAATGCGTCGTCGATCGTGCCGTCGTAGTAGGTCATCACGTCGTCCGGCGTCGTGCCGCGGTCGATACCGGCCCGTACCGTCGGCAGTCGCGCCAGCGCGGCGGACAGGACGTCGAGGTAACCACGCGTCAGATCGCTTTCCGCGTCGCGGAACGCCGCGGTGCCGGTGTTGCGGTGCAGTGCCGCGACGGCCGCATCCGTCTTCGTACGCGCAGCCGCGACGGCAGCCTTCGTCGCGGCGTCGTGGCGGCCGCCCGAATATGCCATCGACAGGCCGCGCTCGTCCTGTAGCTCGTCGACGAGTGCGGCCGACGGCTGGCCGGCCGACTGCAGATTGGTGACCGCGGTGAAGAGATTCACCGCCGGTCCGAGCGTTGCGCTCGTCGTGAACATCCACATTGCCAACAGTGGTACGACGGGCAGCAGCAACAACGTGAGGATCTTCGCGCGGATCGACCACGTGGGGCGAGCGCCGCCCGGCCGCGGCCACCACCGGACGAGCGATCGGCCCGGCGTCGCGCCGTCACCTGGTGTCGCGCCGTCACGCGTCGCGCTGCCGTCACGCGTCGCGCCGGCATCACGGGCAGCACTGCCGCGCGGACGCGGCCACCATCGCCGCAGCGAGGTGTGCCGCGCCATCCGATCCCGCCCGTCCGTCTCGGTCCGGCCCCGAGCGTGCAGGGAGCCTTCGCCGGATGCTACTGGCCGGCGGCCGTCACCGCATGGGGCGATCGGACCGACCTCACCTCGTCACCGGCGTCCGCGTGCTATGCCACGATGGCCACGAACCGGTGCCCCGATGCGGGAGGCGACGATGCGTGATCCGGTGGCGTACTGGCGCGAGTCGCTCGAGTCGTGGGCGATCCCGGCCGAGATCCTGGCCGCCGCGCCGGAGTCACCGTGGACACTGCCAAACCGTACGTTCGTGGCGCGTGCGGAACGTCAAGTGGCCGAGCCGTCGGGGGAGTCGTACGAGCGGGCCGCCGAGGCGTTGCCCGAGCACGGATCGGTGCTCGACGTCGGTGCTGGCGCGGGCGCCGCGTCGCTTGCGCTCGCCGGCCATCTCGCGCGCGACACGGAGACCGTGCCGGTTACCGCCGTTGACACGAACGCGACGCTGCTCGACACGCTGGCGTCGCTCGCACGTGACCAGGGCCTGGACGTTGCGACCATCGTCGGCCGCTGGCCCGACGTCGCCGAGCAGGCACCGGTCGCCGATGTCGTGGTCTGCCATCACGTGCTCTACAACGTCGCCGACCTCGCGCCGTTCGTGACTGCGCTGTCCGGGTACGCCCGGGTCCGGGTCGTCGCGGAGATCACCGAGCGGCATCCGATGACGCCGTGGAATCCACTGTGGTGGCGCTTCCACGGCCTGGCGCGGCCGACCGCGCCGACCGCGACGGACGCCGTGGCGGCGATCGCGGCGCTCGGCTATGAACCCGAGGTACGCCGGTGGGAGCGACCGGCGTCGCTGGACACGATGAGCTTCGACGAGTTGGTTGCCACGACTTGTCGGCGGCTTTGTCTCGGCCGGGATCGTAAGGAAGAGGTCGCCGATGCCCTTCGGGACATGGGTGTGGACCCCACGACCCCGACGCTCGGCGGGTCGGTTCGTCGGCTGGCCACCATCTGGTGGCCGGGCCGCGCCGCCTGACCGCGGCATATGCTGGCCTGCGGTGTACCAGGGCCGACGAGGTGGGCGGTTCGAACCGGGTGAGCGTGCAAAACGGGGGCAGACATGGACATCGAGGTGGTCGACGCGCCGGAGGCGCACCGGTTCGAGGCGCGCGTCGACGGCGCGGTCGCGGGGTTCGTCGACTACCGCGACCGTCGCGACGCGATCGAACTCGTACACACCGAGGTTTCGCCGGCGTTCGAGGGCCACGGCGTCGGCAGTGCGCTCGTCCGGCAAGTGCTCGACGACTTCCGATCCCGTGGCGTGGCCACGATCCCAACCTGTCCGTTCGTCACGGAATTCATCCGGCGGCATCGCGAGTATCTCGACGTCGTGGTGCCGCGCGGTCGTGCAAAGTTCGACACTGACTAGCCGCCACGGCTTCCAACGGATCGCTTACGCGGCCGGATGCTCTACCGCACCACGAAGTCGACGCGCCGATTTAGGGCGCGGTGTGCCGGCGTGTCGTTGCTAGCCGCCGGCTGTGTCTCCCCGAACCCGACGACCGTCAGTCGGGTCGCCGGAACGCCGAGCGCCAGCAACGCTCGTGACACCGTCGCGGCGCGATCTCGACTGACCGAATCGTTGGTCGCGGCCGGCCCGGATGAATCGGCGAAACCCCGGACCTCGATCCGCACGGTCGGCGCGGCGCGGAGCACGGCGGCGACCTTCGTAACAGTCGCACGACCCGCGGCCGTCAGCGCCGCGCTGCCGCTGGTGAAGTAGACCGGGCCGAGCGCGTCGAGCGCGACCTGTACGCGTGCGCGATCATTCGCCCGGGCGCCGTTGCTCGATCCGGGTGCCTGGGGCTGCCGACCCGCGTCGCCCGGTAGGTTCGCGCGTGCGCTCGGCGGTGCGCTCGGCGGGGCGGCCGCTGCGGACGGCTTCCGGTCGAAGACGACGCGGGCCACCCGTACGCCGGGTTGCGACCGTACGATCGCCAGCGCGCGTTCGCCATCGCTCGCCGACCGTACGTAGACCGTCGCGTCGCGGCCGCTAAACCGTACGCTGACGTCCCGGATGCCGGCGCCGTCCAGCGCCTGCACCGAGTCGTTGGTGAGATGCTTTTCGACGCCGTGTCGAATCGGTAGATCCTGCACGATGCCGAGCGATATCAGCCCGAGCACGCCGACGCCGATCGGCAGCGCCAGCCGTCGCCAGCGCGCCGATCGCCGTCCACGCTCGACGGCATCGCCGTGACGCCGAGGCTCCGCGGACGGCATCAGCGCGGTCCGGCCCCGGGGTCGATGTCGTCGCCGGTGCGGTCTTCGGCATCGCCGTCGCCGAGGCGTCCGGCGAGGTCGCCGAAGGCTTCCTCGTCGCCGTCGGCAAGCAACCGCGCCTGCGCGGGCCAGGTCGCCAGGTGCAGCGCCGTTGGCATGCCGGCGCGTTTGATGGCGGTACGCAGACGCGTGGTGTCACTGTTCGCGAGCGCCCGGAACGTGTGGATCCCGGCCACCCGCAGCGCTGCGGACACCCGCGGCCCGATGCCGGCGATCCGTTCCAGGTTGTCGCGCACGTCGCGTCCCGCGATCAGTCGCGCGGTCATGACCGCGAAGCCGTCCTCGTCGCCGTCGGCGAGCAGGCGCGCCTGCGCCGGCCAGGTCGGCAGGCTGGGCGCGGCAATCAGTCCGGCGCTCGCGACGGCGTTCCGAATTGCTTCCACGTCGGATGCGGCAAGCTGCCCGAACGTACGGATGCCCGCGGTCACGAGAGCAGCGGCGAAGCGCGGCCCGATGCCCTCGATGCGCGCGAGATCGTCCGGGTCGAGCGCGTCCGGAGGTACCGAGCGACGTGGCAGGTCGACAGCAGGCGGACGGTTCGGCCCGGCGACGGGGCCGTCCGGGCGGCCGTACCGGTCGGGGCGTCCATTGTGCTCACGACTGCCGTCCGGCGCCGGTGCGATGTTGGTGCCGGCATTGCCGTCGCCGCGGTGGTTGATGCTCATCGGGCCGCGACCGCGGCCGCTGAGGGTGGGCCGGTCGCCGTCGGTGAGCAGCCGCGCCTGGCCCGGCCAGGTCCGCAGGTTCGGGGCCAGCCGAAGGCCGGCGTCGCGCAAGGCGTCCGCGACTCGGCTCGCCACGGTGTCGGCCAATTGGTCGTACGTGCGGATCCCGGCCGCGACGAGCGCGGCGGCGGATTTGGGCCCGACACCGGTGATGCGCGTGAAGTCGTCCACCGCCCGGCGCGCCGCGACCGCCTCGATCAGCGCGAGTTCGTGCGCCACGTCGTTGTCAGCGTCGCCGTGCGGTCCGGCGTCAACCGCGTCATGGACGACCGCGTCACCGATGGCGGCGTCATAGCCACTTGCACGATTGGCAGCCACGTCGTCCGGGTCTTCACCGTCGACGTCGGGTTTGCGGGCTATCGCGTGGTCGCGTACGTCGTCCGCGCTCGTACGTTGGCCGAACAGGCCGCGTTTGGCTATCGGATCGCGGTTGGGCGTCTCGTCCGCCGCCTCGGGCGGCCCGAAGAGGTCGCGATATCGGCTCAGCCCGAGCGGGTCTGCGTTGTCGCGGCGGGTCCGAGCGTCGCCGCGTTCGAAGTCCTCGTCGCGAAATCGCGTGTCGGCGTCGTGGTCACCCGCCGAGCCAAAGCCGAGATCATCGGCGAAGTCACGGTCTGCGAACTCGCCATCGGCCAGGTCGTCGGAGAACTCGTCGTCGAGGTCGCTGAGCGGAACCACGTGCGGATCGACGTGTCCCACCGTCTCGATGCGGGGCAACGGAATGCGCGGCATCGTCGGCGGATCGGTCCCTCGATCGCTTGACGCGGATGAGGGTTCTTCGGCCATGCCGCTGGCCGGGCCCGGTCGCGGCATCCGTGGCCGCGGCCAGCCGCCGCGTCGGCGGAACGGCTCGCCCGTGGACGTCGTCGTCGCGGCGCCGGGCCGGCGAAGGCGCCCACTGTGTGCGTACGCACCGCGGCCCGCGGCACGGATCCGGGCGGCCGCCACCTCGACCGTGAGCGCCCGAATCCGACGAGCCCACAGCAGCCAACCGACGGCGAGGCCAAGAGCGAAGGCCAGCACGATGATGACCGTTGACTGACCGATGAACCACGCCACCGGCGACCTCCGGGGTTCGGTACGGATGCGTTTGTCGCGTCGCCGTTCACCGTGTCGACGCCCCGACGGCCGGCGGTCCGGTCGCGCAACAGGATCGCCGCGAACGGCGCTGTCGAGGTGCGTTTGTACGGGTAACGACCATTGGTCGCGTCCAATGACGCTGCGGGGTCGATCCGTCGTACCACCGTGTGCGTTTGTGCGACGCGGACCTCGCCGGGCGCATCGACGCAGCTCACATTGGTCGACCGCCTTGTCGGCTCCGCGCGTCGTCGCGAGATCGCCGGCACACTCGGGGGAGGTTAGACAGCGTTTATGGATATATTTCGGAATTAGCGGATAACGCGTGTCGACAGACGAAGGCAGACCGACCCTCGACATTTTCCCGTCCGAGGAATGCCTTGAACCGACCTGATTCGCGAACCGTGCGTGTGGGTGCAGCCAGCTGTAAGCGGACTTCGAGGTTCACCACCGACACGATGCGAAAGGCATGACAACCATGGCATCTGACAGCGACCCTCGTCGCGGTCGGCGGCTCGTGCGTCGCGGCTACGCCATCGGCGTGGTCGCGCTCGCGATAGGCGCGGCACTCGCCGGGTGCGCCAGCACCGGCGGTTCGTCTACTAGCGGAGCGCCGGCACCGGCGGCGGCCACCAGCGCCGCGCCGGGCGGCCAGGGAGTGGCCGTCAAGCAGACCTCGGGCGGCGTCACCTACGTGACGGACAGCGCGGGTGACTCGCTCTACACGCTTTCAGCGGACAAGAACGGCCAATCGACCTGTAGCGGACAGTGCGTGAGCTTCTGGCCACCGATGGCCGGGTCGGCCACCACCGGCTTGGGCATCACCGGGACGCTGACCACCTTGCAGCGGTCCGACGGCACGTCCCAGGTGGTGCTGAACGGCCACCCGCTCTACCTGTTCAAGATGGATACCGCACCGGGCCAAACCAACGGTGAGGGTGTCAACGCGTTCGGCGGCACATGGACGCTCATCGACCCATCCGGCAACCCGATCACGTCGTTGACCGGCTCGCAGGCGCCGGCCGGGTCCGGCCCTGGCGGATATGGCGGATACGGCGGTGGTGGCTGATCTTCGAC
>DASTMZ010000042.1:0-23690 GCA_035713725.1 Micromonosporaceae bacterium | reverse complement strand
TCCGCTCACGGCCGCGGAAGCGTGGGCGCGCCGCCACGCCGGCATGCGCCCACTCGCCGGTGGATTCATCGACCAGTACGTCAAGGGCGTGCTCTATCCGGCCCGGTTCACAGTCGCGGTACAGATCGGTGTTGCGGCGTTAGTTCTTGTGTCGTGGTGGCTGACGTACCGTCGTTCGTTTCACACCTCACCCCGAGCATCGGGCACGGGTCCGGTCTAGGCAGACGACCTGGCGTGTGGCACGCTCCTGACCACGGCGGAGCCGATGGTGCCACGCGGCATCGCTACGCATCGGCTGAGTGGATGGTGCCTCGCGGCATCGCTACGCATCGGCACGGGGGAATGGATCGGAACTCTCATGCGCAGAGTCGTCCACGCGGCACACGTGATCGTTCTGCTCCTCGGGTTCTACGTGCTGTGCGTTGGATTGCTGGCGGCGCTGGTCGCCGCGGATGTGCTCGTGACGCGCCAGGCCGCCGCATCGGCGGCGCTGGACCGCGAGGTCGTGATTGCCTACGTGCTTACGGCGGTGGTCGCGTATATCGCGGTGCGCGGCATCTTCGTCTCGATCCGCGTCCGAGACCGCAACCTGCGCGGCATCGAGGTCAGCGAACGCGACGAGCCGGCGTTGTGGCGCCACGTGGAGTTCCTAGCGCGTGAGGTGGGCACGCGTCCCCCGAAGCGGATCTATCTGGTGGCCGACGTGAACGCCTCGGTCTGGGACAACGCGCACCTGCTCGGACTCATCCCCGGCCAGCGGCGCATGAAGCTCGGGCTTCCGTTGCTCGCCGGCCTGACGCCCGCGCAGTTCGACGCGGCCGTCTCGCACGAGTTGGGCCACTTCGGCAACCGCGATCTTCGGTTCGGGGCGCTCGACCATCGGGCCGCCGCGAACGTTGCCAGCGCCATGTCGGCAGCCCGAGGACGCCGCCTCGAGAAGGCCGGTCTGCGGCGCGGCCTCTGGATTCCGGGTCACAACACGGTCGAAGCGATGTTCGATCTCTACGGCCGGCACGTGCTCGCTGTCACGCAGGCCGCGCGCCGTCGTCAGGAATATGCCGCCGACCGGGTGGCCGCCGACATCGCCGGGCACGCGAACGCGGCATCCGCGTTGCGCGAGCTGCGGGTCATCGCGACCGCGTTGGACTTCTACCTTGACAAGTACGCGACGATCGGGCTGGAGCGCAAGCTGGTGCCGATGCCGGCCGAGCTGTTCGGTGGCTTCGCCGCGATGCTTGCCGAGCCGGAGCGGCGCAAGCAACTCGATGACGTACGACGCAATCTGGTAGCGGAACCGCCTGCCGTGTTCGCGTCGCATCCGCCGATGCACGAGCGCATCGCGGCGATCGAGGCACTGCCGCCCGACGGCCGACCGGCGGACACGTCCGGGGCTCGTGCGATGGCGATGCTGGCGAACCCGTCCGCGGTGATGACCGCGGTCGGCCCGAAGCTGCTCGGATCCGACGCGGCAGGGGCCCAGGCGGTGGACTGGGACACCTTGGTGACCGCCGCGTCCGCGGCGCGTGCGGCGCGACGGTCGGACCCGCTGCGGCTCGTCCTCGCCGGCATGTACGGCACGCAGGTGTCGCTGAGCGGATTGCTGGACGCGGTCGACGCCGGGCGCCTCGACGAGATCCTCGAAGAGCTGCCCGCTTCCGATGGGGCGAGCGACGCACACATGATCGGCGCGGTGGCCCGGGAGGCCGCGAAGACGTTGATGACGCCCATGGTGCGCGGCTGGGCACTCGCCGAACTCGCGTCGCAGGGTCGCGTCCGCTGGCGGCACACGTGGGCGGACAGCAGCGGCGTGTTGGCCATCGACGCGGATTTGTCCGCGAGCCTCAGCGCTGCGCTGCAGGCGATCGTGGCGCTGCGACCCGACGCGCGGGCGATGCGTCGTGTCGTGTACCCGGCCGGGGTGGCGGCGTGAACCTACCAGGCCGGCGCAGCGGCGGGAACGCGTTCGATCGCCTGCGCGGGCGGCCGGGCAGGCAGCCGGCGTTCGGCATCGTCGGCACACCCGATCCGATCGAGCCGCCGCGCACGATCGACCCGGTGCGATACGGACTGCCGCCGCGGGAAGACATTCGCACCGACATCGACGGCCCCGACCCGACGGGCGACGCGGCGGTGGCCGCGGTGCGACGCGGCGACTGGCGGTCTGCGTCCGAGATCCTGGCCGGTTCCGGCGCCGATTGGGAGCGCCGGACCCGGCTCGTCGGTCGCTTGGGCGCCGTTGCGAAACGGGACGACGCGTGGCTCACCGAGTGGCTGGCGTCCGAGCCAGACGATCCAGCCGCGCACACGGTCACCGCGAACGCGTTGGCCGCCATCGCATGGGCGATCCGCACGAGTGCGCCTGGCCAGAACGTGAGCGACGAGCAGTGGCGGGGATTCTTCCGGGTGATGCGGCAGGCACCCGAGCACTGCCGTCGCGCGGCAGCGCTCGCACCATCCGACCCGACGCCGTGGATCGAACTGCTCATTATCGCGCGCGGTCTGCAGTACGAGCAGGACCAGTTCCGTACGGTCTGGCAGGAAGTCCGGTCGCGGGCACCTGACCATCTCGGCGCGCACTTGTTCGCACGCATCTACTGGCAGCCGGAGTGGTTCGGCTCGACCGAGTTGCACGAGGCGTTCATCGCGGATGCCACGCATGGCCGGCCGATGGGTTCGCTCTTCACGCTCGTACGGCTGTGCAGTGTGCACGATGGCGAGCCGCGTTCCGAGGCCGAGCGCCCGGCGTACTACCGAGAAGTCGCGCTGAATCTCGTCATCGACGAGGCGGCCGCCGACCTTGCCGCCGCGTCACCCGATCATCCGTACGCGGCGACGCAGCGGCACATGCTCGCGTACCTGTTGACGAATGCCGGCCGCCACACCGAGGCGTACGCGCAGTTCAAGGCGATCGGGGCGTACTGCGGCTCGTCGCCGTGGTGGTCGTACGCCGACCCACTCGACTCGTTCGTCAGCACCCGGTCCGCGGCGGTGATGGGCTGGGAGGATGCCGGGCGCCCGACGCTGCCGTAACGGATCCCCGCGGTCAGCCGGCTCGACCGGTCATGAACCTCGCAGCTCGTTGGTGAGCGCCACGAGGAGTATCAGGTTGGGGATCTTGTGTGCGGGCGTCAGCGTCAGCGGGATGAACTTGCCCGGTAGCTTCATGCGAAGGTGCCCGCCCACGAACTCGATGGACGTGATCTCCGACCACGTGGCGCTGCCGAGCCGGCTGGTGACACCGTTGCGGTCGATCGTGATCTCGCCGAACTGGACGCCCTGACCTGAGCTGATCGCACGTCGCATGGGTGGCAGCAATGCCGCGGTGACTTGCACGCTGACGTGGTGGCCGAGGCGCTCGCTGTCGGTCCAGAAGTGGGTGAGCGTGAAGAAGGCGCCATCCGTGCGGTTGATCGTGTACCGGACCGTGGCGCCCGTCGTAACACCGAGCGTGTTCTCGACGACCGCCTTCTGGAAGATCGAGTGGATGTCGTTCCACCGCCAGACATCCGGCTGGTCCGGCCGGGTTGCTAGCACGAGGCCGCGCTCGTAGACGTAGAGCCGCTGCGCGGCACGCTTGCGGTTCAGGTTCGGCGTGCGGAACAGCAGCCACAGCACGTAGATCGGGAAGATGCACCAGATCAGCGCGATCGACACGACGAGCATCGGGATCACTATCCACGAGCTGTGTCGCTTCGGCGCGAACACTTCGAGAAGCCTGCCGAGTTGCTGATCCTCGGCGGCGGTTGCGACGGCGGCGGTTGCGACAGCGGCGGGCGCGGACGGTCCGCCGTACGCCGGCCCGGGCGCCGCGACACCCTCCGACGGACTGGCCGGTGGGACGACGGGTGGCAGGACGGCTGGCGGCGGCACCACGGCCGGGAACCCGATGGCACCGCCTGAGTCCTCCTGACCGGTGGGTTGCGACGGCTGGACCATGGCGGGTCTCCGGTGCGTGGAAGCGAATCGGCGAGCCGCATGTTAGTCGGTCGCCGCGATCGGCGGGTACCCGTCGCCGACGTGGACGTACGGCGCGCCTCGCCGCTGGTCGGACCCGTCACGGTTACCGTGTGACCGATGGCTGGTCGCACCTCCTCGGCGAGCCGGCGCCGGACCGCGCCCACGCGGCGGGCGTCGGCCGGTTCGTCTCGCCGAGGGCGCGACACATGGCGCGGTCGCGCAGCATCGATTCCCGGCCCGCTCGATGTGCTCGGCAAGCTCCTCGTCGGCATTTGGATGGGCCTCGCGCACCTGGTTGGTTGGCTGGTGCGCGCCGTCGGGCGGCAGGCCGCGAACGCTCGTGAGCTGGATCCACAGCACCAGCGCGATGGCAGTGCGCTCTTCTCGTTCGCGGCCGCGCTGCTACTTGGCGTGGCGGTCTGGTTCGACGCGGGCGGCGTGGTCGGCAAGGACGTCAACGAATTCGCCCGGCTGCTGTTCGGCGCCGCGGCGATCGCGCTGCCGCTGATCCTGGTCATCGCGGGCGTACGCACGATGCGCCAACCCGACGACTCCGAGGAACACCGCGGTCGCGGTGTGGTCGGCTGGTCGTCCATCTTCGCCGGCTGGTCCGGACTCATCTACTTGCACACGAACAATCGACTGCACATCGACTCGTCGGGTGGTCTGCTGGGGCGGCTCACCGGCGAGCTGTTCTCGCGCGCGGTCAGCTCGTGGGTCGCCGTACCGGTGCTTATTGCCTTGACCGGGTTCGGCCTGCTCGTGGTGACGGCAACGCCGATCAACCGGATCCCGGCCCGCTTGGCGCACGTGCGCGACCTCGCGCTTGGGCGCATCGGCGGCCGGAGCGCCGCGGGCGAGTTCGACGACGGCCTCGACGACGACGAGGACGACGAGCCCGTGACGACGACCGGCCTGCGGCGCTCCTACGGCCGTCGGCGTCAGGGCAGTCTCGCCGGAGCATCCGGCGACCTGGTGGGGATACCGAATCGATCACCACTCGGGCCGCTGGCGCTGCCGGCGGCCTCCCGCCACGACTCGATGCACCCGGACTCGATGCACCCGGACTCGATCGCTACCCGGGACACCGTCGCGCTGCCGAAGCCGATGCGTGGGCGTCGCGCGCCGGAGCACACGCCGACACCGTTGCGCGCACATCAGCTGACCCTGATGGAGGGCGACTACAAGCTGCCGCCGGCCAACATGCTCCGGGTGGGCGAGGCGCCGCGGTTGCGGAGCAAGGCGAACGACGATGTGATCGCCGCGCTGCAGGGGGTCTTCGAGCAGTTCGACGTCGACGCCGCGGTGACCGGATTCACGCGCGGCCCGACGGTGACGCGCTACGAGGTCGAGCTTGGTCACGGCGTGAAGGTGGAGCGCATCACGCAGCTGTCGCGCAACATCGCCTACTCGGTCAAGTCGCCGGACGTACGCATCATCAGCCCGATCCCGGGCAAGAGCGCGGTCGGCATCGAGGTGCCGAACCTCGACCGGGAGAACGTATCGCTCGGCGACGTGTTGCGCTCGAGGCTGGCCAGTTCCGACCATCACCCGTTGACGATCGCGCTCGGCAAGGACATCGAGGGCGGCTATGTGATCGCGAACATCGCGAAGATGCCGCACGTTTTGATTGCAGGCGCCACCGGAGCCGGGAAATCTTCTTGCCTAAACACCATCCTGGTGTCGCTGTTGGCGCGGGCCACGCCGGACGAGGTACGCCTTCTGCTGATCGACCCGAAGCGCGTGGAACTCACGGCGTACGAGGGCATCCCGCATCTCGTCACGCCAATCGTGACGAACCCGAAGAAGGCCGCCGACGCGCTGGAGTGGGTCGTCCGCGAGATGGACATGCGCTACGACGATCTCGCTCACGCAGGTGTCCGGCACATCGACGACTACAACCGCAAGGTCAGGTCCGGTCAGATCAAGGCGCCGCCCGGCAGCGAGCGCGTCATCAAGCCGTACCCATATTTGATCGTGATCGTCGACGAGCTGGCCGACCTCATGATGGTCGCGCCGCGCGACGTGGAGGACGCGGTCGTCCGCACCACGCAGCTGGCCCGTGCCGCCGGCATCCATCTGGTGCTCGCGACGCAGCGGCCGAGTGTGGACGTGGTCACCGGACTCATCAAGGCGAACGTGCCGTCGCGGCTGTCGTTCGCGACATCCAGCCTCGCCGACTCTCGGGTCATCCTCGACCAGGCCGGCGCGGAGAAGCTGATCGGCCGCGGCGATGCGCTGTTCCTGCCGATGGGTGCGTCGAAGCCGATCCGGCTGCAGGGTGCGTGGGTGACCGAGGCGGAGATCGTCGACATCGTCAAGTTCTGCAAGAACCAGCGCGAGCCGGAGTTCCGCGCGGAAGTGTTCGCTACGACAGCCGAGGCGCGCCGCAAGCCCGACGAGGACATCGGCGACGACCTCGATTTGTTGCTGCAGGCGGCGGAACTCGTTGTGACGAGTCAGTTCGGATCGACGTCGATGTTGCAGCGCAAGCTTCGGGTCGGCTTCGCGAAGGCGGGTCGGCTGATGGATCTCATGGAGACGCGCGGCATCGTCGGCCCGTCGGAGGGATCGAAGGCGCGCGACGTGTTGATCAAACCGGACGAGTTGACCGACGTGTTGGATTCGTTGCGTGGGGCGGTAGTGGACTGACGCGTCGCCTCGTTGCGCGGGGCGCTCTCCTGCGGTGCGCGGCTATCGGGAGCGGGCGCTCGGGAGCCGGGTGGGCAGGGCGCTACGTCACGAATGTCACTGTCGGTAGGCGGACCGTGCCGTGCCGAAACGACTGACCCGCTAGGTACCCTCTTGGGGTGCCGTCCAACGTCCCGACCTCGCGCGCTGCCAGCGCCGTCGGCCGTCGCGTCGCGCTGCTGACGCTCGGCTGCGCCCGCAACGAGGTCGACTCCGAGGAGCTGGCGGCGCGCCTGACCTCGGGCGGCTGGCACGTGACGACCGATGGTTCGGATGCTGACGTGGTGCTCGTCAACACCTGTGGCTTCATCGAGAAGGCGAAGCAGGACTCGATCGACACGCTGCTCGCCGCCGCCGACACCGGCGCGCCGGTGGTGGCCGCCGGCTGCATGGCGGAGCGTTACGGTCGCGAACTCGCCGACAGCCTGCCCGAGGCGGCGGCGGTGCTCGGATTCGATCACTATCCGCAGATCGCCGAGACGCTCGACGCGATCGTGTCGGGCGCGGCGATCCCGGCACATGCGCCGCGCGACCGCCGTCGGTTGCTGCCGCTCGCGCCGGCCGCACGGGCGGGAGCGGTGATCAGCCTGCCGGGGCACGGATCCACGCCGGCAGGCGTGCCGCCGGTGGTCGATGCGGCTCTGGTTGACGCGGCTGTGGTTGACGCGGCTCTGGTTGACGCGGCGGTGGTTGACGCGGCCGTGGTTGACGCGGCCGTGGTTGACGCGGCCACGCCGGCGCACCTGCGTCCGATCCTTCGCCGTCGACTCACCGGCGGCCCGGTCGCCTCGGTGAAGTTGGCCAGCGGCTGCGACCGGCGGTGCTCGTTCTGCGCGATCCCGTCGTTCCGCGGTGCGTTCGTTTCGCGAAGCCCGGACGAGCTGCTCGCCGAAGCGGAGTGGCTGGCCGCCGGGGGCGTACGCGAGATCGTGTTGGTGAGCGAGAACTCGACGTCCTACGGCAAGGATCTCGGCGACCCACGGTTGCTGGACACGTTGCTGCCACAACTCGCCGCCGTGCCAGGCATCGTCCGGGTGCGTGTGTCATATCTGCAGCCGGCCGAGGTACGTCCGAGTCTCGTCGAGGTGATCGCGGGTACGCCCGGCGTGGCACCGTATTTCGACCTGTCGTTTCAGCACTCATCCGAATCGGTGCTGCGCCGGATGCGCCGCTTCGGCTCGACCGAACGGTTCTGGGACCTGCTCGCCGCCGCCCGCGAGATCGCGCCGCTTTGCGGCGCGCGCAGCAACTTCATCGTCGGCTTCCCCGGCGAGACCGACGACGACGTCGCGGAGTTGGAGCGATTCCTCAACGACGCGGCACTCGACGCGATCGGCGTGTTCGACTACTCGGACGAGGACGGCACCGAGGCGGCCGGCATGGTGGGCAAGGTCGACACCGATGAGATCAAGCGCCGGTACGGCCAGGTGAGCGCGCTCGCCGACGAGTTGTGTTCGCAGCGCGCCGAGGATCGCATCGGCACCGAGGTCGAGGTGCTGATCGACTCGGTCGGACGAGACGGGGTCGAAGGCCGCGGCGCACATCAGGCACCGGAGGTGGATGGCACGACGCTTCTCGTCGCCGCCGATGGCGTACGCGTTGACAAATTGCGGCCGGGCGACCTGGTACGAGCTCGCGTGACGGGTACGAATGGCGTCGACCTGGTCGCCGTACCGATCGAGATGATCTCGGCCGCCCCCGCCACCACGCCGACCGCTGCCGCGCCGGTGTAGTGAGCCGCGCCGTGGTGTCCGAGAGGAGCGATCGTGCCCCCGCGGTCCAGCGCGTGGGCCCGGTGCCACTCGTCAACGCGGCCAACGGTCTGACGGCCGCGCGTATGGTCCTCGTACCGGTGTTCGTCGTACTGACCGTGGCGTCCGGACTCGTCCATCCGGGACTGCGCATCGCGGCGTGCATCGCGTTTGTCATCGCGGCGATCACTGACCTTGTTGACGGGTGGATCGCCCGCACCTGGAATCTGGTCACCGCGTTCGGGAAGGTCGCGGACCCGATCGCCGACAAGGCCCTTACCGGTGCCGCGTTCCTGCTGCTCTCCGCGTACGGCGCGCTGCCCTGGTGGGTGACGGCGGTGATCCTCGGCCGGGAATGGGGCGTCACGGCGCTGCGCTTCTGGGTGATCCGGCACGGCGTGATCGCGGCCAGCCGAGGCGGCAAGATCAAGACTGCGCTGCAGACGCTTGCGATCGTCTGGTACCTGTGGCCGTTCGATCCGACGCTCGCCAAGGCCGGTCCGTGGCTGATGGGCGCGGCGCTCGCGGTGACGGTCGTGACCGGTGTCGATTACACGGTGCGCGCGTTGCGGCTGCGTCGTGCCGGCGGACGCTCGACCTAATCGGATGGGCTCCGACGTTCGGCCCGACCCGGCCGCCGCGATGCTGGTCGACCTGCTCACCGCGCGTCGCGAGACGGTGGCGACCGCCGAGTCACTCACCGGCGGGCTGCTCGCCGCCACCATTGTGGACGTACCAGGTGCCAGCGTCGTGCTCCGCGGCGGGCTGATCGTGTACGCGACCGACCTCAAGGCGACGCTGGGTGGCGTACCAGCGGATCTTCTCGACGAGCGCGGCCCGGTCGATCCGGACGTCGCCGCGGCGCTGGCGGTCGGCGCACGCCGGCGATGTGATGCGACCTGGGGCGTCGCGACGACCGGTGTGGCCGGACCGACTCCGCAGGACGGCATCGCGGTCGGCACCGTCTACGTGGCGGTGTCCGGGCCTTCGTCCGGCGGTCAGGAACCCGACACCCTGGTCCGGCGGCTGAGCCTGGCGGGCGGCCGGGCGGCGATCCGTGCCGGCGCCGTCGCGAGCGCGCTCGCGATGCTGATCGAGCAGATCGGCGACATCCGCGAGATCGGGGACATCGCGGCCGGCAGTGCGGGATGATCGAGAACGGCGGGCGGTTGTTCGCACCGTGGCAGGCAGCGGCTCGCCCCGCTTGTCTTGCGGCCGCTGCCAACCGGGTCGAAGGCCGCAGTCTTCCTACCGGGCGGCGCGCCATTGCCCAGGACGTACCGCTCGAAACGGGATGTACTACCCTGCGGTGTGGTCACGATCTCGCACCGGACATCTAACCGCCGGCAAGCCCTGGTGCGGTCGTGTGCGAATACCAGGTACCGTGGCGAACATCCGTCGACGACGTGAACGGAGAGGGGGCTGGCCAATGATCCTGCTACGTCGAGTGATCGGGGACGCTCTGCGGGCGCGGCGCCAGTCCCAACACCGGACGCTGCGCGAGGTCTCCACCGCCGCCAACGTGAGTCTCGGCTATCTCTCCGAGATCGAGCGCGGCCAGAAGGAACCGTCCAGCGAGCTGCTCGCGTCGATCTGTGACGCACTCGGCGCACAGCTGTCCGAGCTGCTGCGCGACGTGAGCCAGACCGTTGAGGTAGCGGAGAACCTGACATTGGCACCGGTGCCCGTGCTGGCCGGCCAGACCCGCCGGGACGGCACCTACCGCCCGACGATCCCCGCCATCACGGTCCCGGACATCGTCATCCCAGCCGTCGAGCCGGACGCCGTGCCGGTCGGATCTGTGCCGGTCGGATCTGTGCCGGCAGCCGCTGCAAACGCGGGTCCCCTGCACGGTCGAAGCAACCCGATGCGCTCCGCCGACGGACCGCGGGACGGCGCGAAGCTGCCGGTACCCGCAGCGATCATGGTCCCGGCCACCGTCGGTGCTCGAGCGCAGGAGCGCCACCTCGAGGACGACGGCGATGTATCGGTTTCGGTGCGCCAGGACAGCCCGCTCAAGGCCACCCTTCGCGCCAAGCGCAACGTACGAGCGCAGACCGACCGCAGCCGCGACGTGGTCTGCGCAGTCTGAGCCGAAGTCGGGCGTTGCCCTAGGGACCCTGCCGGGTTGGCTGTGGTGCCTTTCCCGCGATTTCGGCGTCGGCCGGGGTGGTCATCCGGACAGGTGAGGCAAATTGCGTAGAGTGGCGCGGTAGGTTCGGTCTCTCAAAGATCGAACCCAATGCGGCGTGACGCGCTCGCCTGCGCCTGCGACCATAGATGTGGTAAGCGTCGGATCACGCGACGCGCCCTGACACGAAGTGCTCACCGGGGCACGAACCACACATCGGCGCCGGGCAGACGTGACGATGGCTGAGAGAGGACCGCAGATATGGCGAACCCGTTCGTCAAGGGCTGGAAATACCTGATGGCGTTGTTCGGCGCCAAGATCGACGAGTACGCCGATCCGAAGGTACAGATCCAGCAGGCGATCGAAGACGCGCAGCGCAATCACCAGGCCCTCGTCCAGCAGGCCGCGGCCGTGATCGGCAACCAGCGTCAGCTCGAGATGAAGCTGTCCCGGACGTTGTCCGAGGTGGAGAAGCTGCAGTCGTCCGCGCGGCAGGCGCTCGTCCTCGCCGACAAGTCGCACGCCGACGGCGACGAGGAGAAGGCAACACAGTACGAGAGCGCGGCGCAGACGTTCGCGACCCAGCTCGTCTCGAGCGAGCAGGCGATGGAGGATCTCAAGAGCCTGCATGACCAGGCGCTGTCCGCCGCGACGCAAGCACGCAAGGCGGTCGAGAACAACGCGATCGTCCTGCAGCAGAAGCTCGCCGAACGCACCCAGCTGCTCAGCCAGCTCGAGCAGGCGAAGATGCAGGAGACGGTGGCGCGATCCCTGGAGGGCATGAGCGAGCTTGCCGCGCCGCGCGACACGCCGTCCCTCGACGAGGTCCGCGAGAAGATCGAGCGCCGGTACGCGAACGCGATGGGCCGCGCGGAGCTTGCGTCCAACACCGTCGAGGGCCGCATGCTCGAGGTCCAGAAGTCCACGCTGGACATGGCCGGCGCGAACCGTCTTGAACAGATCCGGGCCAGCATGTCCGGCGGCCAACTCACCGGCTCCGGCGACCGTCAGGCGATCGCCGGCGCCAACGGTGCCGACGCCAAGGAAGCGGACAAGCGGCCGGCTACGTCGGGTTCGACATCGTCGGCGGGTGACGCGAGCATCGCGCGACTGGACGAGATTCGTCGCAGCCAATCGAAGGACAAGCAAGGCGACACGTCGGCCGCTGGCTGACACGTGCGACCGCGCCGCGATCGACGTGAGTGTTCGGTGACGCATTTCGCCGCCACGGCCGCCGTCGCAACAAGGGGGAGTTGAGTGAAGGACCCGCGCGCGAAGCACCTGTGGCGGCTGCGCCACCTTCACCGCGCGGCCCGATTCTGGACGGTCGTCGGCGGGACTCTCGTCGGCGCCACTGTCGTGTTGCTGCCCTATCAGGGCGTCGGCCTCGCCGACGCGTTCTGGGCAGCGGGTGCCGGCGGCTCCGCCGCGATTGCGTGGTGGCGGTGGCGAGACTTCAAGGCGCACGCTGCCTTGCCGACCCCCGAGCCGCTAGACGACGCCGTACGCGCCGCCCACAAGGTGCGCAAGCTGGAAGCAGTCGTGTCAGCGTTGCCCATCGGGCGCACGGCGGTGGACGAGATGCACCGCCTGCGGTACATGTCGCGGCTGCACGGATCGGCAGCGGCCGACGCCGGTGGTCGCCTCGACCGAGCGGCCCGATCGCTCGCGGGCATCGCCGGTTCGCTCGACAACGAGGTGCTGCTCGAGGCTCGTGCAGCCGAACGTGGGCTACGGGACCTCGCGGAGCGTACGGCGGGCATCGAACGCGTGCTGCGCTTGCCCGAGAAGTCGGCCGGGCCGCGCGATCAACTCGGTGCCGCGCACGCCGAAATGGTCACGCGACTCGACGAGGGCGTGACTGCGTACGAGGGTTTCGTGACCGCGGCTGCCAGCGTCGTAGCGGAGAACGGTCTACTCGCCGACCCGACGGCCGCCGGCCGGTTGACCGAGGCGTCGGATCGCTTGCGTGGCATGGCCGAGGCGCTGGCCGAGTTCACCCGCGGCGCCGTACGACGCCAGCAGGCCTGAGTCGGTCGCTCACGCCGATCGGCCGCCTTCGTGCTCGGGCTGGCACGTTGTGCACCAGAACGTGACGCGCTCGTTGTCGGTGTTGTCGGCGCGGCGGATCAACGTGCCGCAGCGGCGACACGGCCGGTTGGGTCGGCCGTACACGTAGAACTCCTCGCCCGGCCGCAGCGACCCGGTGGTGGATTGCCGCCAGCGTCCGCGATGCGCGGCCATCATCTGCTGGACGAGGTCGACGAGTGCCGGCAGATCGGGTACGTCGGTGACCGGCCGCCACGGCCACACGCCGCGGAGAAACAGGACCTCGGACTTGTACATGTTGCCGACGCCCGCGAGGTTGCGCTGATCGAGCAGCGCATCGACGATCGCACGCTCCGGCTTCGATCGCAGGTTCATGACCGCGGTCGTCGCGTCCCAGTCGTCGCCCAGCAGATCCGGTCCCAGGAAGCCGACGAGCCGATCCTCTTCGTCGGTGGGTACGAGCGCGATCTCGTGCAGGTGGTAGCCGACCGCGGTGACGGATTCCGTCTCGAGGACGACCCGGATGGTATGACTCGGCCCGCGCCATCGTTCGCCGGAACGGAACGTCCGCCAGGCGCCGTCCATCCGCAGATGCGAGTGCAGAGTCACCGCGCGGCCATCGGGTCGCCGCAGCCGAAGCAGAAGATGCTTGCCGCGCGCCGCCGACTCGTCGATCGTCCAACCCGCGACGTCGGCCGTGGCTAGCTGCGGCACGCGGAACTGCGACCGGACGATTGTCGCGCCGGCGACTCCGTCGTGCAGCGCCCGCGCCGTGTTCCAGACGGTATCGCCCTCGGGCATAAGCCGATTGTGCCGCTGCCGACCGACGCGCGTGCATTAGTGCGGTACGGGAAGGGCTGAGCGTCAGGTCGCGGCCAGACGTACGACGTCGCCCGGTTCGACGCCGAGGGCGACCACCGCGCGCCCGCCGTTGATCGCTACCGCGGCGTGCCCGGCCGAATCGACGAACAGGATGAGCGCGCCATGTGGCGCGTCGGCGAACGTCGTGGCGCGAACTGCTTGGGCGCCGCCGACGAGTACGTGGTCGCCGAACGCGGCGAGATGCTCGCCGAACGCTGCGAGTTGGACGTTCCCGAATCGGTCGACGGTCAGCACTTCGGCCTCGACGTACCCAATGCCTGCCGCCACGATCGGCGGTGGCAACCAAACGAGTCCGTCGGCCGCAACGGCTTCGCCCGCCTCGTGGGGCGGCGCGCCGGTCGCAAACCGCGCAGCGACCGGCGCAAAGATGTCCCGACCGTGGAATGTCGCCGACACCGTCGCGCCGTGCCACGCCGTGTTGGTGAGCTCGATGGCGTCGACGATCCCACCGAGCGCGTCGGCGGCCGGCGGCAGCAAGCCGTTGTCTGGGCCCACGAGCACGCCATTGTGCGTGGTCAGCGCGATGGCCCGACGCGCCGTACCGACGCCCGGGTCCACGACCGCCACATGCACGGCCGGTGGCAGGTGCGGGACGGTTTGCGCGAGCACGGCCGCACCACGTGCGATGTCGCCCGGGCGTACGTCATGCGTAACGTCGATGACGCGTACCGCGGGCGAGAGGCGCGCAATCACACCGTGCAGCGCGGCGGCGAAGCCGTCGGAGCGGCCGTAGTCGGTGGTGAGGCTGATCCAGCCGTACGTGGTGCCGCCGCTTGCCATCCATCGACGGTAGCGCTCGATCAGCTGACACGTCCGGTGGCATAAGGTCCTCGGCATGGAGTTGTGCATATTCATCGAGCCGCAACAGGGTGCCACATACGACGACCAACTGCGCCTCGCACGTCGCACCGAGGACGCGGGCTTCGACGGCTTCTTCCGGTCCGATCACTACCTGCACATGGGCCGCACCGACGGTCTGCCCGGACCGACCGACGCGTGGATCGTTCTCGCCGGCCTCGCCGTGGAGACGTCTCGGGTGCGACTCGGCACGCTGGTGAGCCCGGCCACGTTCCGCCACCCCGGCGCGTTGGCGATCGCGGTGGCCACGGTGGACGCGATGAGCGGCGGCCGCGTCGATCTCGGCCTCGGGACTGGTTGGTACGAGGCGGAGCACGCCGCCTACGGACTCGCGTTTCCCGATGTGACCGAACGGTTCGACATCCTCGAGGAGCAACTCGCCATCATCACCGGCATGTGGGCAGCGCCGCTCGAGGAGCGCTTCAGCTTCGAGGGCAAGCATTATCGCGTCGTGGACTCGCCGGCTCGACCGAAGCCCGTTGCGAAGTCCGGGCCGACCGTGATCGTGGGTGGGCACGGCAAGCGCCGGACGCCGGAGCTTGCCGCCCGCTTCGCCGGCGAGTTCAACTCGTTCGAATCGGTCGAAGGCGCGGCGGCCGGTTTCGAGCGCGTCCGAGAGGCGTGCGAGCGCGTCGATCGCGCGGGCTCGGGACGCGAGCCGATCCGGTTCTCGGCGACCGGCACGATCTGCTGTGGCCGTACGGAGGCGGAGGCGGCGGCGCGTGCCGAGCGCTACGGCGCGAACGTCGACCGGCTGCGGTCGGACGGCTTCTATGGCACGCCAGAGCAGATCGCCGAGCGAGTGGCTGCCTACCAGGAAGTCGGCGCGTCGCGGATCTACGTTCAGCTGCCGCGACTGCATGACCTCGACCACGTGGACGCGATCGCCGATGTGCTGCCGCTGGTGCGCTAGACCGCGCTCGCGCTAGGCCGTGGCCGCGCTAGACCGTGGCCGCGCTAGACCGTGGCCGCGCGGCATAGCTCCGCCGCCGGGAGCGAACGGCGGCGGCGGAGCCAGCTGCGTTATCCGTGGTCGCGGCTAACCACCTACAGGCAGAGGCAGAACGGGTGGCCGTCCGGGTCGAAGTAGACCAGGAAGTCGTCGCCCGGTTGGAAGTCCGCCTTCGTCGCACCCGCCGCGAGCACCCGCTTCTCGGTGGCGTCGAACTCGTCCACGGTGAAGTCGAGGTGGAACTGTTGCGGTATCGGACCCTCCGGCCACGTCGGTGGCCGATGGTTCGGGACCGCCTGGAAGCAGATGGCCATCTTCGTCTCGGAGTCCTTGACCACCACCCACTCCTCGTCGGCGTAGGTGATCGGCCACCCGAGGATGTCGGCGTAGAACGCGGCCAGCTTGGCGGGGTCCGGGCAGTCCAGCACGACGCTGCGGGTCTTGATGGTGTCGCTCACGCGGTCATCCCTTCATCGTTGCGGCCGGGCGAGCCCGGCGGCGTGTGGTCACGCTGAGATCTAGGGGTTCGAGGTCCAGAGAGTTCTCGGGGTCCAAGGGATCGTCGGCACGTCAGCCCCGCAGCCGCAATCCGCGAGGCGTGACGCGGAAGCCGGCCGCCGCGAGGGCGTCGCGCAGCGGTGTCGCGTGGACGAACGCCCCGTCCGCTCGTTCCACCGAGAGCGCACCGAGCGCCCCGGCGTGTACGGCGTCGGCGAGCGCCTTCGCGGCCCGCGTCAGCGTGTCGGCGTCGTCGGTGTAGGACAGCAGGGTCCGGCCGCCACGCTCGACGTACAGCACGAGTGCCCCGTCCACGAGGACCACGAGCGCGCCCGCCTTCCGGCCGGCCCGATGCCCGCTGGCGGCGGATGCGGCCGGCTGTGTGGGTGCCGCTCCGCCCGTCGAGTCGGCCGAGCCGTCGGTGACACCCTCGTCGACGACCCGGTCCGGCCACGGCAGCGCGGCACCGTACGGGTTGGCCGGATCCGTACTCGCGAGCACCAGTGCCGCCGCCATGCGGCGCGCCGTTGCCACTGCGCGCGCCGGGCCGGCGCTCGCGCTCGGATCGGTCTCCGCCAGCGCCCGCAGCCGGTCCACCGCACCGGGCACGGCGAACTGTGCCGCGCCGAGCCCTTCGACGAAATACCCACGCCGTGCCGCGCCACGTTCCTCGAGCGCGGACAGCACCGGATAGACGGCGGCGAACCCGCCGGCGACGTCCTCGGCGAGCACCGCACCACGTGTCACCACACCGTGGCGGTCGAGGAGCGCGTCGGCAGCCGCCGCGGCTCGACGCGTCGGATCAAGGTCGAGATCCGGCAGGCGATACCACCGGCCGGCCAGCGTCGGTGCGGTCGGCCGCGGTGGGATCGCGGCGGCGGCAGCCGCGTTGGCTCGACCACTCACACCCGTTGTGCCGGTGTCGAAGCGGTATCCGTGGATGCCCGGCCGTCGCAGTCGCGTCCGCGACGGCGTCGCCTTGGCGCGGTGTGCGCCAACACCACCGGCGAGCATCGCACGCAGCGGTGCCAACGTGTCGTTGGACACGTGCCCGGTCCACACCAGATCCCAGATCGTCGCCACGACGTCGGCGTCGACCGGCACCGGTCCGTTGTCGGCGACCCAGTGCGCGCGCACGCGGTCGGCAAGTCCCCGGAAGAACATTGCCTGTCCGCCGTCCAGCGCATCGAGTACGGCTTGGTGGCGCGGGGTCGCGGCGGCGTCGGCGTCCGGTTGGGGCAGCACGAGCGGGGCCGCGTCGGCGTACGCCAACCGGATCCAGCCGTCGTTGCCACCGATCGCGCCGTGCCCGGCCCAGATGACCTCACCGGAGGCGCACAGCTCGTCGAGATAAGCGGGGGAGTAGTCCGCGACGCGGGCCGGCAGCACCAGCCGCTCCAGTGCCGACGCGGGCACGCTGACGCCGTGCAGCGTCTCCACCGTACGGGCGACCGCCTCAACGCCTCGACCGGGCGACGTGATCTGTTGCCAGGCCGGCAGGAACCGGGCGAGCGTGGCGGCCGGCACCGGCTCGATCTCCTTGCGTAGCGCCGCGAGCGAGCGGCGGCGCAGCAGCCGCAACACCTCGGCGTCGCAGAACTCGGTGCCCGCGCCGCCTGGCGTGAACTCACCGGAGGCGACGCGTCCGCTCGCGACGAGCCGCCGCAACGCCTGCTCCACCACGAACACGCCCAGGCCGAACCGCGCCGCGCAGATGGTCGCCAGGAACGGGCCGTGGGTGCGGGCGTAGCGGGCGACAATGTCGCCAAGCGGATCGTCGACCGGCGCCGTAAACGCCTCGGGTACGCCGACCGGCAGCGCGACCCCTAGCGCGTCCCGCATGCGGCCGGCATCCTCGATCGCGATCCACCGGGACTCACCGGCGACGCGCACCTCGATCGCGCGGCGCGCGCCGGCAAGCTCGGTCAACCACTCCGCGGCGATGCCACGCTCGGCCGCCTCGTTGGCCGACAGATCGCCGACGCGCCGCAGCACCTCGATCGCATCCTCCGCGTCGCGAAGCGGTCGCGCCAGGTCCAGCCACTGCAGCCGGCGCTCGGTCTCCACGACCACGGCCAGTTCGAGCAGCTCGCGCAGATCGACGCGGCCAAGCAACTCGCCGAGCAGCGTCGGGTCGAGCGCGAGCGCCGCGGCGCGGCGCTCGGCGAGCGGTGCGTCGCCCTCGTAGAGGAACGCGCCGACGTACCCGAACAGTAGCGATCGCGCGAACGCGGACGGCTTAGGTGTCTCGACCTCGACGAGGCGGACCCGCCGACCGCCGATGTCGCGCATCACCTCGACCAGACCGGGCACGTCGAACACGTCGCGCAAACACTCGCGGGCGGCCTCGAGCGTGATCGGGAAATCGGGATAGTCACGCGCCACGTCGAGCAGTTGCGCCGCGCGCTGCCGCTGCTGCCACAACGGTGTTCGTCGCTTCGGATCGCGTCGCGGCAGCAGCAGCGCACGGGCGGCGCACTCGCGGAACCGGGACGCGAACAGTGCCGACGTGCCGACCGAATCCTCGACGATGCCAGCGATCTCGTCCGGATCGAAGGCGACGAGATCGGCGCCTGGCGGCTCGTCGACGACGTCCGGAAGGCGTACGACGATGCCGTCGTCGGACGGCATCACCTGCGCGTCAACGCCGTAGCGCTCGGCGAGCCGACGGGCGATGGCGAGCGACCACGGCGCGTTGACTCGCGCGCCGAGCACGCAATGCACGGCGAGCCGCCAGTCGCCGAGCTCGTCACGGAACCGCTCGACCAGCACCGTACGGTCGTCCGGCAGCGTCCGCGTCGCAGCGCGCTGCTCCGCCACGTACCCCAGAAGGTTGTCCACCGCCCACGTGTCCAACCCGGTCGCGGCGAGCGACTGGCGCGCCGCCTCCGGAGCGGCCGCGGCGAGCGACCGCAGCTGCGCACCTATCGCACGGCCCAGCTCGACCGGCCGACCGAGCGCATCGCCCTTCCAGAACGGCATGCGCGCCGACGCACCGGGCGCGGGCGACACCAGTACGCGATCGGGCGTGATGTCCTCGATGCGCCACGACGTCGAGCCGAGCAGGAACACGTCGCCGACGCGCGACTCGTAGACCATTTCCTCGTCGAGTTCCCCAACCCGTCCGCCACGTTCCGCACCGGCCAGGAACACGCCGAACAGGCCTCGGTCGGGGATCGTGCCGCCGCTGGTGACGGCCAGACGCTGTGCGCCCGGACGGCCGGTCAGCATGTCGGTGACACGGTCCCACACCAGGCGGGGTCGCAGCTCCGCGAACGCGGTCGACGGGTATCGGCCGGCCAGCATGTCGAGCACCGCGTCCAGCGCGGAAGCGGGAAGCTCCGCGAACGGCGCCGCACGGCGCACGAGGGTGCCGAGCGTGGCGACATGCCACGGCTCCATCGCGACCATCGCGATGACGTGTTGCGCGAGAACGTCAAGCGGGTTGCGTGGATAACGCAGCTCCTCGATCGCGCCGTCCGCCATCCGGTCCGCCACCACTGCGCACGAGACCAGGTCGCCGCGGTGCTTCGGGAGGACGACGCCGCGCGAGATCGCGCCGACCTGGTGACCCGCCCGGCCGACGCGCTGCAGGCCGGCCGCGACCGATGGCGGTGCCTCAACCTGGACGACGAGATCGACAGCGCCCATGTCGATGCCGAGTTCGAGGCTGCTCGTCGCGACCACGGCCGGAAGCTCGCCGGCCTTCAGCGCCTCCTCGATGTGTTTGCGTTCTTCGCGCGACACCGAGCCGTGGTGCGCCCGTGCGACGATCGGTGCCGCGCCCGCTGCCATGCCCGACTCGGCCATGATTTCGGCCGGTGTCCGTCCGCCGGCAGCCTCTGCCGCCGCGATGAGGTTGATGCCGGTGGCCCGCTCGGCGGCAAGCTCGTTCAGCCGTGCGCAGAGGCGCTCGGCGCCACGGCGTGCGTTGACGAACACGATCGTCGAACGGTGCGCCTGGATCAGGTCGAGGATGCGTTCCTCGACGGCCGGCCAGATCGACGGCCGGCGCGGCGCATCGTCGTCATCGGGATCGACCTCGTCGAGTCGCGTCATGTCTTCGACCGGCACCTCGACGCTGACTTCGATCGTCTTCGCGGTGGGTGGGGCGACGACGGTGACGTCATGGGCCCCGCCAAGGAACCGTGCGGTCTCCTCGATGGGTCGTACGGTCGCGGACAGCCCGATCCGCTGCGCCGGCCGGGGGAGCAGTGCGTCGAGCCGCTCGAGCGACAGCGCGAGGTGGGCGCCGCGTTTGGTCGCGCACACCGCGTGCACCTCGTCGACGATGACCGTCTCGACGCCGCGCAGTGACTCCCGCGCCGACGAGGTCAGCAGCAGGAAGAGCGACTCGGGAGTGGTGATCAACACGTCGGGCGGGCGGCGGGTGAACGCGCGCCGGTCCTCGGCCGGCGTGTCTCCGGTGCGCATGCCCACCGTGATGTCGGGCTCGGGCAGACCGAGGCGTGCCGCCGCATGGCGGATGCCAACCAGGGGCGTGCGCAGGTTGCGCTCGACGTCGACCGCGAGTGCCTTGAGCGGGCTGACATAAAGCACCCGGCAGCGCTTCGCAGCATCGGCCGGCGGCCCCTCGTTGGCCAGCCGATCGATCGACCACAGGAAGGCGGCGAGCGTCTTGCCCGAGCCGGTCGGTGCAACCACGAGCGCATGTTTGCCGGCGCTGATCGCCGACCACGCCTCCGCCTGCGCGGGTGTCGGCGCGGCGAACGCCGCGTCGAACCACTCGCGGGTCGCCGGGCCGAAGGCTGTCTGGCCCTGCGGCACTGGCTGCCCCGGGGTTGGTTGCCCCGGGGTTGGCTGCCCCGGGGTCGGTTGCCCCGGGGTTGGCTGCCCAGGGGTCGGCTGCCCAGGCGAAGTCGACTCTGGCACCCGCCAATCATCTCCCGCGGGTACGACAGCCGCCCGACCTGCGACCTCGCCGAGCCAACTGGCCGGGCGACGGGGATCGTGCCACGCCGGGTCAGTCGGGTTGACCACCCGACTTCCACCCGGGTTCCACCCGTGGCTGGCGGCGTAGCGCCGGCGCGATTCCTAGCGTGGAACAGGTCAATCCGGCCGCCGCCAGGCACGCCGGCACCACCCGAATCGCCCGAAGCATCAAGGGAGTTGCCGCACACCATGAACGTCTTGCAGATCGTGATCGTCGCCGCCGTGGTCGTCTGGATGATCGTTCGCCGGTTCGCCGGGTCCCCAGTACAGGCCAAGTCGTTGGTCGCGCCGCTGGCCCTCACCGCGTACGGCATCATCGCGCTGAACCAGGGCATGCACGGTCACTTCACCGGCGCCGACGACGCGATGCTCGCCCTGGACGCGGTTGCCGGTCTACTGGCCGGTCTTGCCCGTGGCGCCACGATCAAGCTGTACGTCCGCGACGGTCACCTGTGGCAGCGCTACACGATTGTCACGCTCGGCGTGTGGCTCGCGTTCATCGCGGCGCGAGTCGGCATCGCGGCCAGCGGTAACGTGATCGGCGCGGCACTGCCGGTCGGCGGTTCGATCATCGCGGCGTTCGGCGTGAGCATGCTCGTCGAGTCGTTCGTCGTGCAGCAGCGGGCGGCGAGCACGGGAACGCCGATTGCGCCCGCGACACGTCGTGTGCGGAGCATGATCGGATCTCGATGACCGACCACGCCACCGCGGGCGCGCGACATACCGCGCGGCCGCGGCGGCTCGGCGCTGGCCCGGGCAGCACCGAGCGAGCGCGTGCGGGAAAGGGCATTGTGGCGAGATCGACGCAACCGAGCGCGGTCCGCGTCTGGGTCGGGCCGGAAGGCGCCGAACTCCGGCGGCGGCTGCGCAATGTCGTTGCGCTCGCCGCGATCACGTACGCCGTCGCGGTCTCCGAGCCGGGCGTCGGACTCTCCGGATCCGGGCTCGCCGTGACGTTGCTGCTGATCGCCGCGAATCTCGGCTGGCTCTGCCTGATCTTCATGCCGTTCGGGCGCCGCGTGTCGCTGCCGCTCGGCCTGCTCGTCACCGGTGTGGCCGGCACCATATTGACGTTCGTCTCGCCACACTCCGCCGCGGTGGCGTACGTCGGCATCGCAGTCGTACGGGCGGCATGGTGGTGGCCGCCATCGTGGAGCATCGAATACGGCTCGGTGCTCGGCATCGCCTACCTGATCGGGCATCTGGGCGTCGACGATTCCGCGGCGTGGCTGCTCGCCGGTCCGGCGGTGATCGTGTTGGGGATGCTGATCGGCTTCGTACGCCGGCAGAACGACCTGCTCGCCGCCGAGGTGCGGATCGCTCGCGACGAGCAGGCGAGATCGGCGGCGCTCGACGAACGAGCGCGGATCGCACGCGAGATCCATGACGTGCTCGCGCATTCGCTCGGCGCGCTCTCCGTCCAACTCGAGACGGCCGACGCGTTGATCGAGGGCGGCCGCACCGAGCAGGCGCACGCCTCGGTCCGGCGTGCCGGACAGCTCGCCAAGGAGGGGCTTACCGAGACCCGGCGGGCGATCGCGGCCCTGCGCGGCGACACGCTTCCATTGCCAGCGTTGCTGAGCGCGCTGGCCGGCGCGTACCAGACCGACACCGGTGCTCCGGCGACCGTGGACGTCAGCGGTGATGCTCGGCCGGTTCGTCCGGATGTGTCGCTCACGCTCTACCGTACGGCGCAGGAGGCCATCACCAACGTACGCAAGCACGCACCCGGTGCGGCCGTCGACGTCCGGTTGGCGTACCGGCCTGATGAGGTGGCGCTGACCGTCGCGAACGGCGCCGCCCGCGACAACGAGCGACCGCTCGCGGACGCCGGCGGTGGCTATGGTCTGGCCGGATTGCGGGAACGCGCCGAACTTGCCGGCGGTGAGTTCGCCGCGGGGCCGCACGTGTCGGACAGGCCGCACGTGCCGGACCGACCGCACGTGCCGGATGGGTTGGATGGGTCGGATGGCGCGGTGTGGCGCGTCGAGGTGAGGATTCCGTGGTGAGCTCGATCCGCGTCGTGGTGGCCGACGACCAGACCGCGGTGCGGGAGGGCCTCGTCGTGTTGCTCGACATGCTCGACGACGTCGAGGTGGTCGGCGCGGCGGCAAATGGTGAGGAGGCGGTGCGACTCGTTGCCGAGCGTGGCGCGGACGTGGTGCTGATGGACCTGCGCATGCCGCGCCTCGACGGGGTGAGCGCAACGCGGCGAGTCCGCACCGAGCATCCGTCCACTCAGGTCGTGGTGCTGACGACGTACGCGGAGGACGCCGACATCCTCGCTGCGCTCGGTGCCGGAGCGCTCGGGTACCTGACGAAGGACGCCGGCCGTGCGCAGATCGCGCAGGCAGTGCGCGCCGCCGCGGCCGGGCAGGCGGTGCTCGATCCCGGCGTACAGCAACGGTTGCTGCTCGCGGCCAGCGCCGGGTCCGGAGTGGCTCAGGCTGCTTCCCCGGGTACGCCGCCGGACGGCCTCACGCCCCGCGAAGTGGATGTGCTGCGCCTGATCGCGGCGGGTCTGTCGAACCGGGAGATCGCGTCGCGGCTATTTCTGAGCGAGGCAACCGTGAAGTCGCATATCAATCGGCTGTTTGCGAAGACCGGGGTACGCGACCGGGCGCAGGCCGTGCAGTACGCCTACCGGCACGGTCTCGCCGATCCCGCCTGACGCCGACCGGCGACGGCGCGAACGGGCGACGGCGCGAACGGGCGACGGGCGTCAGCTCAGTGACGCGGTGGCGAGCTTGACGGCGAAGCCGACGAACACCGCGGCGACACCCGTGGTGAGGCCGCGTGCCAGCCGACGGCGACGGCGGAACTGCGTGGCGAGGTAGCTGCCGGTGAAGATCAGCGTGGTCAAGTAAAGGAAGCTGAAGATCTCCGCGATCGTGCCGAGCACCAGGAACGACAGCACCGGGTAGGGGTACGCCGGATCGACGAACTGGATGAAGAACGACACGAAGAA
>DASTMZ010000041.1:0-4171 GCA_035713725.1 Micromonosporaceae bacterium | reverse complement strand
GCCAGGCACGAACCAGGATGCGGGCATCGCGTCCGGCTACGGATCCGGCTACGGCCCGTACGGCCAGCAGTCGATGATCAGCGCCCGGGACCCCGAGCGCACCATGACGCTCGATGACGTCGTCACCCGTACGCTCGGCCTCGTCGCGCTCGTGGTGATCGCGGCCGGACTGTCGTGGGTGTTTGTGCGCAGCGGCCCGATCGTCACGTTGGCGTGGATCGGCTCGACGATTGCCGGTCTTGTGCTGGTGTTCGTGATCTCGTTCCGGCGCATCACGAATCCCCCGCTGATCATGCTGTACGCCGCGCTCCAGGGCATCCTGATGGGACTGGTGAGTCGTGCGTTCGAGGACGTCTACCCGGGCATCGTGATCCAGGCCGTGGTCGGCACCCTCGCTGTCTTCTTCGGGATGGCCGCGGCCTACAAGTTCCGTGTGCTGCGCGCGACGCCCCGCTTCCGGCGATGGGTGATCGGTGTCCTGTTCGGTGTCGTCGGACTCAGTTTGGTCAACCTGCTGCTGTCCGCGTTCGGGCACAACCCCGGCCTCGTGTACTACCGGCCGGGCGATCACGGTAGTGCGCTCGCCATCGTGTTCTCGCTGGTGGCGATCGGTGTCGGTGCGCTGACCTTCATCCTCGACTTCGATCAGGTCGAGCAGGGCGTGCGCTACGGTCTGCCGGAACGTTTCGCCTGGTACTGCGCTTTCGGCCTGATCGTCGGCCTGATCTTCCTGTACTGGCAGATCCTGCGGCTCCTCGGGTACCTGCGAAATTGACCGGCCAGCAGTGACTGTGTCCGCAGCCGGTCTGCCGACCGCGGAGTCGGCCGAGCAGTTGCGACGGGCGATCGACCGGCTCGTTGGCCGCGTCCGGCACTGGACTCCGAACCGCTGGGCGCGCACTGTTCCGGACGGCACGATGACGCGCGCGGCGCGGGTACACCTGCTTGCGCAGCGGCTGGCCGACGCGGCTGCCGCGGCCGAGGGCGAGCCGGCGCGCCGGGTGCCGCGCCTCGAGAACGACCTCGCGCTGCCCGATCAGGTTCGCGTGCTCGCCGCCGACCTGCTCGCCGTCGTCGAGCCGCGGTCCGCAATGCTTGCGTCAATGCTTACGGAGGTACGGGCAACCGCCGCCGCTCTCGACTGACCAATGGGTGCTGCTGCCGTTGATCTTGTGTCAGTTGGCGTCGACACCACAGCGAGTCGTGTGGCCGGCAGGCCGGCGGACATTTCCAGGTGTCCGACCGGCCTGCCGGTCCAAATTGCCAGATAGCGGACTTGTGATCCACTACCTGGTGGCGACCGGCAGGCTGGGTGCACGCAGCCTGCCGGCCCCGTCTATGTAGCCACCGCAAGTGGCTTTGTGGCCGTGGCGTCCGTGTCTTCGGTGACGAACAGTGCCGGGCGCAACAGCGCCACGACCGCCACCACGACGCCGACACGCAGGCCGGCGGCGAACAGCCACGGCGCGCGAAGACCGAACGCCGTCGCGATCACGCCGCCGATCGCGGCCCCGATCGGCAGAGAGCCCCATCCTGCCAACCGGTACACACTATTGACGCGCCCCCGGATGCGATCCGGAATAATTCGTTGCCGCATTGATACGGTCGCGACGTTCCATACCGTGGCGGAGAAGGCGCTCGACGCCATGCAGGCGACCATGACGTACGCGTCCCGAGCCAGCAGACCCACCACGGCGGCACTTGCGGCGCCCACGGCGGCACCGAGAATGATCGAGCGGCGCGTGCCGAGCAGCGCCACGATCCGTCGGCTCCCGAGCCCGCCGGCCACCCCGCCGATGGCACTCGCGGCGAGGAGTACCCCGAACCCGCGCGTACCCACGTGCAGCTGCTGGGTCGCAAACAGGACAAACGTCGAGTACGCCAGCTGGCCGGCCATGTTCGTCACGGCTAGCAAGATCGCAAGGGTACGCAGCAACCGGTGCGCGAGCAGCCAATGCAGCCCTTCGACGATGTCGTATCGCATCGGGCGGCGCGGTGCCGAAACGGTCGCGGTGGCCGACCCGGCGACCGTGGCCGAGCCGGCCGCGGTGGCCGACCCGGTCGCGGTGGCCGGCAGGAGGCGGATCCTGGCGATCAGCAACGCCGAGACCGCGAACGACAACGCGTCGAGCCAGAACGGGAGTGAACGCGTGGCCGGCAGTGCGGCCGCGAACAGCAGGCTGCCGAGCGGCGGGCCGATGAACTGCTGCGTCACGGTCTCGGTGGCGTACTGCCGGCCATTCGCCGCCTCGAGATGTTCGGATGCGACGACGGTCGGCAGCATGGACTGCGCGGCGTTGGAGAACACCGTTTCGGCCGCTCCGAGCGCGAACGAGGTCGCGTAAAGCATCCAGATGCGACCGCCCGGAATGATCGCCACCACGGCCGCGAGCGAGACCGCGGTCGCCTGCACTGCTTGCGCGATCGACATGAGCCGGCGTCGGTCGTAGCGGTCGGCCAGTACGCCGGCGTGCAGGCTGCAGAGCAACCACGGCAGGCTCGCCGCGGTTGCTACCCCGGCGACCTGCGCGGGGCTGCGAGTGAAATAGATCGCCAAGAGTGGAATGGCGGCGGCATATGCGCCGTCACCGAGCGATGAAATCGCATCGGCCGCCCACAGCCGCCGCCAATTCCCCCCGAGACCCACGAACCTTGAGCCTGCGTCCACGCTTGAGATTTGCCTACCATTTAGCGCACGCTAAACGTACGACGATCCGGATCCAGCTCAGCGGCACCGACATGGCGCGGGTCCGCTTCGGGTTCTCGGCCGTCTCGGAGACCGTCCGCGCGTTGCGCGTGGTTGCCGATCCCGGCATGGCTCCGATCCACGGGCCGTGGGTACGGTGGGCCACTCCGCGGGTACCCGATGATCCCGATGTCGTGCTGCTGCGCCGACTGTTGAGCGGACGCGCGGTGCCGCTGGCGTTGCTCCCGACACCCGACACGCGGTTGCCGGATCTTCGGCACGAGCTGCGCCGCGTACGGCAGGCCAGCCCCGCCCGGACCATCCAGAGTCTCGACTCGATCTTCGGTCGACGCAAGTGGCTCGACGAGTTCTACGACGACCCGCCGACCGTACTCGCCCGGCTGGCCGGCGCGATCGAGCACTGCTTCGAGGCGATCATCGCGCCGCATTGGCCGCGGATGCGGGCGGTGCTCGAGGCGGACATCGACTTTCGGGCGCGCCGTCTGGCCGCGGCCGGTGTCGAGCGCGTGATTCGAGAGCTTCATCCCGACGTGCGCTGGACGGACGGCGAGGTGCATCTGTGGCCGCGACGCCCGGACAAGCACCTGGACGGCGTGGTGGAGACCACCGGCGCCGGACTCGTACTGTGCCCGATGGTCTTTGGCTGGCCGGCGCCGAACGCGTCGCTGCGACCGACCGGCCCGGCGTGCATCCGTTATCCGGCTCGCGGCATCGGCACGCTCTGGGAATTGCCGGTGGAGCGGCCCGGTGCGGCGCTGTGCGACCTGCTGGGCACGACGCGGGCCGGCATTCTCGTCGCGCTTGCCGATCCGGCGGATACGCCGACGCTTGCGCGACGCCTTGAGGTCACGCCGAGCGCGATCTCGCAACATCTGCGCGTGCTCCGCGATGCCGGGCTGGTGCGTACGGCACGGGACGGGCGTAGCGCACTGCACCTCCGTACCGGCCGGGCTGACATGCTGCTGGACACCGGCGCGACCCGTGTCAACTAGATCGGCCATGCCACCAGATCCAACGGCGATTCGCCTGCCGCTCGGCTGTCTGGGGTTGCGGTCGGCCAACCCGTTTCGGAACGGCGATCCTATGTGGACAGCGCGAGGATTGCTGTTTTGCAAGGGTTGTGAGGCGAGTAATTAGTACACTAGTATCAATGTGTGAGGATCGACGGTGGCGGATCTGATACGCAGACCGTCAATGCGCCGGCCGTGGACGCGCAGGTCGTGGATGTGCAGACCGTGGATGCGTTGACTGATGTGCTTGCGGTTCGTGCCCGGTCGGCGGCGGTCGCGGATGCGGCGTTGCTGGACGCGGTGGTGGCCGTCGCCGACCGGGATCGACTTGGGTTTGACGCCGATCAGGTGGCGGTGACGTTGGCGTGGACGCATGCGGCGGCGCGGTATCAGGTGGAGTTTGGCCGGTATCTGCAGCGGGTGGTCAAGCCGGTGTGGGCGGCGATGTGTGCCG
>DASTMZ010000040.1:0-9953 GCA_035713725.1 Micromonosporaceae bacterium | reverse complement strand
GTACCTGGCGCCGTACACCGGCTCCGCCATCGGCCAGCACTGGATGTACGCCGGCCAGCACGCGCTGATCGTCTTCGACGACCTGACCAAGCAGGCCGAGGCGTACCGCGCGGTGTCCCTGCTGCTGCGCCGCCCGCCGGGGCGCGAGGCCTACCCGGGTGACGTGTTCTACCTGCACTCCCGGCTGCTGGAGCGCTGCGCGAAGCTCTCCGACGACCTGGGCGGCGGTTCGATGACTGGTATGCCGATCATCGAGACGAAGGCCGGTGACATCGCGGCGTTCATCCCGACCAACGTCATCTCGATCACCGATGGCCAGATCTTCCTCGAGGCCGACCTGTTCAACTCCGGCGTACGTCCGGCCGTCAACGTGGGTACCAGCGTCTCCCGTGTGGGTGGTGCCGCGCAGCCGGCACCGATGCGGAAGGTCTCCGGCCGCCTGCGTCTGGACCTCGCGCAATATCGAGAGCTGGAGGCGTTCTCCGCGTTCGCCTCCGACCTCGACCGGGCGTCCCGCGCTCAGTTGGACCGTGGTGCGCGCCTCGTCGAGCTGCTGAAGCAGACGAACTACTCGCCGGTGCCAGCCGAGGAGCAGACCGTCGCGATCTGGTGTGGTACGGCCGGCAAGCTCGACGACGTACCGGTCGACGACGTCCGCCGGTTCGAGGCGGACTTCCTATCGCACCTGCGGCACAACGCCCCGGACACGCTGAAGCAGATCGCCGACGGCAACTGGAACGACGACGTGACCGATGCGCTCGACGCGGAGCTCACGACGTTCAAGCAGGGCTTCCTCGCGTCGGACGGCGGCGTCAACGTCAACGAGCTGCCGGCCGACGCAATGGCCGAGGGCGTCGAGGGCACCGAGCGCGTCACCCGGGTCGTCCCGCCGAAGCCCCCGGCGAGGTAGGCGCCATGGCAGGCCAAGTTCGCATCCTTCGCCGGCGGATCCGTACCACCCGCTCGACAAGGAAGATCACGAAGGCGATGGAGCTCGTCGCGACAAGCCGCATCGCGAAAGCCCAGGAGCGGGTGGCGGCGTCGCAACCGTACGCCCGAGCGATCACCGACGTGCTCACCGCGCTCGCGTCGAACGCGAACATCGACCACCCGCTGCTCTCGCCCCGACCGACGGTCAATCGCGCTGGTGTCCTTCTGATCACGAGTGACCGGGGGCTGTGCGGCGGCTACAACGCGAACGCGATCCGCACCGCCGAACAGCTCATCCAGCGCCTCCGCGGTGACGGCAAGCAGGTCGTGCTCTACGTGATCGGCCGCAAGGGCGTTGCCTACTACCGGTTCCGCAACCGGCCGATCGAGAACAGCTGGACCGGGTTCTCCGAGCAGCCGGCGTTCCACAACGCCCGGGAGGTCGGCACCGCGCTGATCGAGGCGTTCGTGGCCGGTGCCGACGATGTCGACGGTCACCCCGGTGCGGACCGCATTCACGGCGTGGACGAGCTGCACATCGTGTCGACGAAGTTCCGCTCGCTGATGTCGCAGACGCCGGACGCCAAGCTCCTCGCTCCCATGGAGATCGAGGAGCGCGAGGCGACGGAGGCGACGCTGCTGCCGGCGTACGAGTTCGAGCCGGACGCGGAGGCGCTGCTCGACGCGCTGCTGCCGAAATACATCAACACCCGCATCTATGCCGCGCTGCTCGATGCGGCGGCCAGCGAGTCGGCGTCCCGCCGGCGGGCGATGAAGAGCGCCACAGACAACGCGGACGACATGATCAGGCGATTGACGCGGGAAATGAACTCCGCTCGCCAGGCCGCGATCACCCAGGAAATCAGCGAGATCGTCGGCGGCGCGAACGCGCTCGCGGCGGCGGGGAGTGAAGTGTGATGACTGCTGCGACCGTAGACAGGACAGAGGCGGCCAAGGGCGTCGGCCGGGTGGTCCGGGTGATCGGCCCGGTTGTTGACGTGGAGTTCCCCCGCGATGCGATGCCCGACATCTACGCAGCCCTCAAGGTCGACCTGACGTTGAGCTCCGGCACCAAGGTGATCACGCTCGAGGTCGCCCAGCACCTTGGCGACAACATCGTGCGTGCCATCTCGATGCAGCAGACCGATGGTCTGGTCCGCGGTGCGTCGGTGGTCGATACCGGCGAACCGATCTCGGTGCCGGTCGGCAACGAGATGAAGGGTCACGTGTTCAACGTGATCGGCGACTGCCTCAATCTGCGCGAGGGCGAGCAGCTCGAGGTGCGGGAGCGCTGGCCGATCCACCGCAAGCCGCCGGCCTTTGCCGAGCTGGAGCCGAAGACCGAGATGCTGGAGACCGGCGTCAAGGTGATCGACCTACTCGCGCCCTACGTCAAGGGCGGCAAGATCGGCCTGTTCGGCGGCGCCGGCGTCGGCAAGACGGTGCTGATCCAGGAAATGATCATCCGCGTCGCGCGGAACTTCGGTGGTACGTCCGTCTTCGCGGGAGTGGGGGAGCGTACCCGTGAGGGCAACGACCTCATCCACGAGATGACCGAGACCGGGGTGCTCGGCGACACCGCACTGGTGTACGGCCAGATGGACGAGCCGCCGGGTACCCGCCTCCGGGTCGCGCTGTCGGCACTGACCATGGCCGAATACTTCCGCGATGTGGCGCACCAGGAGGTGCTGCTGTTCATCGACAACATCTTCCGGTTCACACAGGCCGGCTCCGAGGTGTCCACGCTGCTCGGCCGCATGCCTTCTGCGGTGGGCTACCAACCGAACCTCGCCGACGAGATGGGTGAGATGCAGGAGCGCATCACGTCCGTACGCGGCCAGGCCATCACCTCGATGCAGGCCATCTACGTACCGGCCGACGACTACACCGACCCGGCGCCGGCGACGACGTTCGCCCACCTCGACGCGACCACCAACCTCGACCGGAAGATCTCCGACAAGGGCATCTACCCGGCGGTGGACCCGCTCGCATCCAGCTCGAATATCCTCGCGGCGCAGTTCGTCGGCGCCGAGCACTACGCGGTCGCCTCCGAGGTCAAGCGGATCCTGCAGAAGTACGCCGACCTCCAGGACATCATCGCGATCCTCGGCATGGACGAGCTGTCCGAGGAGGACAAGGTCACGGTCGCGCGAGCGCGGCGGATCGAGCGCTTCCTGTCGCAGAACACGTACGCCGCGAAGCAGTTCACCGGCGTCGAAGGCTCGACCGTGCCGATCAAGGAGACCATCGAGGCGTTCAAGAAGATCTCCGAGGGCGACTTCGACACCTATCCGGAGCAGGCCTTCTTCATGTGCGGTGGGCTCGAGGACCTGGAGCGCAACGCGAAAGAGCTCGCGCGCAACGACTGATCCGAGACGATAGGTGAAGCGGCCGGGCGGCTCCGGCAACCGGACCGCCCCCGGGCGCGACGGTTGCCGCGGCAACATTTACAGTTGCTCACACACAGCTGCGAGGAGAGCCGAGCGTGGCAACACAACTGCACGTCGAACTGGTGGCCGTCGAGGAAGAGGTCTGGTCCGGCGAGGTCGAAATGGTCAGCGCCCGCACCACCGAGGGCGACCTGGGCATCCTCGCGCACCACGCGCCGCTGCTCGGCCAGCTTGCCGACCCGGGTGACGTACGGCTGAAGATCAACGAGGACGAGACGCTCGCGTACGTCGTCAACGGCGGCTTTCTTTCGGTGACCGAGGAGGGCGTCACGATCCTCGCGGAAAGCTGCGAACCCGCCTCCGAATCGACGATCTGATCGCGCGGCGGCGTCGATGGAGGTCGTGGAGTGGATCACCATCGTTGTCATCGCGATGCCGTGCGTCCTCGTCGCGCTGTTCATTCGCCGCCAGGTCATCGCGCGCGGCGGCACCATCGAGGTCAGCCTGCGACTGTCCACCTACGTCGAGGGCCGCGGCTGGTCGCCCGGCATCGCACGGTTCGTGGGTGACGAACTCCATTGGTACCGCGTCTTCAGCTTCTGGCCGCGCCCCCGCCGAGTGTTCAAGCGGCGATCGTTCGTCGTCGAACGCCGTCGCCGCCCGGACAGCATGGAGGAGCGCTCGCTGCCCGGGCAGACCGTCGTGCTGACCTGTCGCAGCGACCATGAGCCGGTCGAGATCGCGATGGCGGAGACGACGGTGATGGGTTTCCTGTCGTGGCTCGAGGCTGCCCCACCCGGGGCGGCCTCGAACCGTTTCGCGGCCCGCTGAGATCCGCGCGCCGGGGGCTCAGCCGGCTGCCGCGACCAACTCGACCTCGTAGCCGTACGCATCCTCGAGGTACGCCGCGTAGTGCTCCGGACCGCCGGCGTACGGGTGCCGGTCGGCGTACATCAGCGAACAGCCGTACGCCGGAGCCGCCGCCACGAGCGCGTCGACGTCCTCCCGCGTGCCAGCGTGGAACGCCAGGTGGTTGAGCCCCGGACGGCACCGATCATGCCGGTCGCCGGTGAGCGCGGGGCTGCGTCATGGCGCCTCGCGGCTGCGCTACTCTTCGGCGCTGCTCCATCACCACGTACACGTCGCCGAGCCGCCGGGACCTGCCGTCCTCCCAGTCCTGGAACGGCGCCCAGCCCATCGTCTCCAGCAGCCATCGCCAGGCGGGCAGGGCGCCGGCTAAATCGGGTACCCACAATTCCACGTGATGCAGGCCAGAGGGCGCGGCACTCGGCTCAGCCACCGCGGCGCTCGCGGACCCGTCATCCATCGCGTCGCTTAGGTGCGTCCTCGCGGTCGCCGCCCGGCTTCCACTTGACGTCGCCGCCCGGATTGGCCACCCGGCACAGGATGAACAGCAGATCCGACAAGCGGTTCAGGTATTTCACCGCGAGCAGGTTCACCCGGTCCGGGTCGTGCTCGACTAGCGCCCAACCACTGCGCTCCGCGCGCCGCGCAATCGTGCGCGCAACATGCAGCAGCGCGGCGCCCGGCGTGCCGCCCGGCAGGATAAACGAATCGAGCTTGGAAAGCCGTTCGTTGAACTCGTCGCACCAGGATTCCACCCGGCCGACGTAATCTTCGGTGATCCGCAGCGGCGGCCACTTCGGGTCGGGCACGATCGGCGTAGCGAGGTCCGCGCCGAGGTCGAACAGATCGTTCTGCACCACCGTCAACACGGCGCGCACGTCGTCGGGAAGCTGGCCGAGCGCGAGTGCGACGCCGATCGCGGCATTGCATTCGTCGGTGTCGGCGTAGGCGCTGATGCGGGGATCGGTTTTGGCGACGCGAGAGCCGTCGACGAGCCCCGTCGTGCCCGCGTCGCCGGTCTTCGTGTAGATGCGCGTGAGGTGGACAGCCATGGCTGTGAGCGTACGGTCCCGTGGGTTGCCCCGGTCGGCAACGGTGTCGCTTGCGCCTACCATGTCCGCCGTGGATGTGATTCGGGTTCCGGGCGGGTCGCGGCTGGCCGGCGAGGTCGTCGTCGGCGGTGCGAAGAACTCGGCGCTCAAGCTGATGGCCGCCGCGTTGCTGGCACCGGGCCGTACCGTGATCGAGAACGTACCCCGGATCACCGACGTGCTGATCATGGCCGAGGTGCTGCGCCGACTCGGCTGCGACGTCACGCTCGGTGGTGCGATCGCCGAGCATGGCACCACGCCCGGCATCGGACACTCCGGCCAGGTGACCATCGACGTGCCCGCCACGCTCGGCCACGAGGCCGACTACGACCTGGTCCGGCGCCTGCGCGCGTCGATCTGCGTGCTCGGCCCGCTGCTCGCCCGCTGCGGCACGGTCAGTGTCGCCCATCCGGGTGGCGACTCGATCGGCTCGCGCGGCCTGGACATGCACGTGTCGGGGTTGTCGCGGCTCGGAGCGGACATCACGAGCGAACATGGGTACGTCAACGCGATCGCCCCGTACGGCCTCAAGGGCGCGGAGATCTGGCTCGACTTCCCGAGCGTGGGCGCGACCGAGAACATCGTGATGGCATCCGTGCTCGCCGAGGGCATCACGCAGATCGACAACGCGGCCCGTGAGCCGGAGATCATCGACATCTGCCAGATGCTCACCGAGATGGGCGCGCGGATCTACGGCGCGGGTACGTCGACCGTGGTGGTCGAGGGCGTCGACGAGCTGCACCCGGTGCGCCACCGTACGGTTGGCGACCGGATCGTCGCGGGTACCTGGGCGTTCGGTGCCACGATGACCCGTGGCGACGTGACCGTCCGCGGCATCGATCCGATGCACCTCGAACTCGCGCTGGAGAAGGTTTCGTCCGCCGGAGCGAGCGTCACGCCCGGGCCGGACTTCTTCCGGGTACGGATGGACGGCCGGCCGACCGCGCTGGACACGTCCACGCTGCCCTACCCGGGATTCCCGACTGACATGCTGCCGCTCGCCATCGGGCTGGCCGCGGTCAGTGAGGGTACGTCGCTCGTCACCGAGAACATCTACGACGGCCGGTTCATGTTCATCAACGAGCTGCTGCGGCTCGGCGCGGACATCCGGGTCAACGGGCACCACGTCGCGGTCCGCGGCCGTGCCCGCCTGTCTTCCGCCCCGGTCCGCGCGACCGACATCCGGGCCGGCGCCGGGCTCGTGATCGCCGCGTTGTGCGGCGACGGCGTCACCGAGATCAGCAACGTGCACCACATCGACCGCGGCTACCCGGACATGGTCGCGGACCTGCAGTCGCTCGGCGCCGACGTGGACCGCGGTCCGGCCCCGGACGAGCCGTCGTTCAGCTTCTGACGGCGCTTCATGATCGCCGCACCTTCATGATCGCCGCAACTTCACCGCAGTCGTCCCTAAAACGCGGGCGGAAGGGACAACTGCGGTGAAGTTGCGATGATCTTGGGATCGCCGGCACGCCACCGTCGCGGAGCGCGGAACGCTAGGCACGCGACTCGTTGATCGGCGACTCGTGCGGCACCGGTCACACCCCGACCGGTTCCTGTTCAGCCCACGGCATGTCCGCGGCAATCTCGAGAGCCCGCTGCTCGCTACCGCAGTCGAGCAGGTAGAAGCTCGCGAAGTACTCCTTCGTCTCGAGGTACGGCCCATCGGTGACAACGGTTACGCCGGCATCCCGCCGTACCAGTTTGGCGGTTGCCGAGGTGCCGAGGCCGTACGCGCCGACGAGCTCACCGGTCTCGGAGTAGCGACGATTGAACTCCTCTTGCTTCGCAATCACCGCCGGCCACTCGTCGGCCGGGATGGACGCCCACTTCTCGTCGTTTCCGTAGATCATCAACAGGTACCTCGCCGCCCAACACTCGCCCGTCGGAGGGGCGCGCAACCGAAACCGGTCTAGGCTGCCGGCATGTCCGGTTCGAAGCAGCGAAGTCTGCTGCGGGATCGGCATTTCGCAACCCTTTTGGTCGGCGAGACGATCAGCGAACTCGGTTCCACCATCACGTTCCTCGCGTTTCCGCTGATCGCAATCGGGTTGCACGCGAGCACCTTCGCGGTCGGTGCGATCGCGGCCGCCACGAACGCGGCGTGGCTCTTCGTCGCGCTGCCGGCGGGGGCGTGGGTCGATCGGGTACGCCGTCGCCCGGTGCTGATCGCGTGCGACCTCGTGTCCGCGGCGCTGCTCGCATCCGTACCGGTTGCTTGGGCACTGCATGTGTTGACCGTTCTACAGCTGGGCATCGTTGGGTTCGCGACCGGCGCGGTGACCGTGGTGTTCGAGGTTGCCTATCCCGCGTTCCTGCCGTCGCTGATCTCGAAGGAACGGCTCGTCGACGGCAACGGGCTGATGGAGGCCGGCCTCAACGGCGCTCGGATCGCCGGCCCCAGCCTCGGCGGCATTCTCGTGCAGACCGTCGGCGGTCCGGTCACGCTGCTCGTCGACACCGCGTCGTTCCTGGTCGCAGCGGCCGGGCTCAGCACGATCCGGGTCACCGAGCCGCACAAGTCCAGGCGCGATCGCGGGCCGCGGTCGAGCATGCGCGCCGACATCGCCGCCGGCCTAAGTTACGTGCTCGGCAGCCCGCCGCTGCGCACGCTTGTCGGGGCCGTCGCGGTCGGGAACTTCGTGTTTGGCGGGTACGGCGCCGTGGTGCTCGTATTCTTCGCGCGCCAGCTCGGGCTCGCGGCCGGGGTGATCGGCGTTGTCGTGGCGCTCGGCGGCGTTGGCGGGATCATCGGCTCACTCGTGTCCGGACCGATCGCCAGTCGCATCGGCAACGCCCGGCTGATGTGGTTATCCACGCTAGTCGTCACGCCCGTTCTGCTGTTGGTGCCGCTCGGGGACAAGGGACCGCGGCTCGCGCTCTCGGTGGCCGGCGTGTTCCTCACCAATGGCGCCATTGTTGCGTTCAACGTGTGCGTACGAGCTGCTCTGCAGCGCACCGCGCCGGCGGAGATTCTGGGCCGGGTCACCGCCTCGATTCGCGTGTTCAGCCGCGGCGCCCTGCCGCTCGGCGCGCTTGTGGGTGGCGCGATTGCGGGCGCATGGACCCCGCGGGTCGCGCTCGTCACGATGTTGTTGGGTTACGCCATCGTGCCGCTGCTGTTCTGGCGTTCGCCGATCGCCCGATCCCGAACGTTCTTCGAGGACGACGCATCAACGCAAGCGCCCGGCGAGGCAGCGCTGGCGCATGACGGCTGAACGGGCCTGGCGGCTATCCTGAGCGTGCGTTCCAAACGTCAGGTCTAGCGTCATGACATCCGCGACCGGGCGAGCGATGCGGGGGCCGTAGCCCAACGGCAGGAGGCACACGGTTTAGGTCCGTGACAGTGTGAGTTCGAATCTCACCGGCCCCACGTACGTATCTGTTCCGGTTGTTCGGTCCCTGGGCTCGAATTGATCGCGCGCCGACGACTCATGGTGGCTACAATATGTATACCGAAAATCGCCACATCGGTTGAGCCATGAGGGGGCATCGTGAACGTCGGCGTGCGTGAGCTGCGAGACGGTCTGAGCCGGCATCTGGCCGAGGTGCGTGCCGGAAGAACGGTCACGGTCACCGATCACGGACAGCCGATCGCGAGGATCGTGCCGGTGGACCGGCCAACCCGCCTCGAGCGGCTCATTGCTGAAGGCAGGGTGCGACCCGCGCGGCGTCAGAAGCAGCCGGCGCCGCGCCCACTGCCGACGCGAGGGACCGTCAGCGATCTGATCGCCGACCAGCGCCGTTGATCGGTTACCTCGACACATCGGCGCTCGTGCCATTGCTCGTCGCGGAGTCGAGCAGCCGAGCATGTCGACGGTTCTGGGATGACGCCGATGCAGTCGTGTCGTGCCGACTGCTGTTTGTCGAGGCAGCGGCGGCACTCGCGCAGGCGCGGCGCATGGAGCGCATCGGCGTCCGCGCACACACCAGTAGTCTGCGGCGGCTCGATGATCTCTGGGAGCAGATGGACATCATTGAGGTCGACGATGCGCTGGTGCGAGGCGCCGCCACGCTGGCGCATCGATTCGGTCTGCGAGGGTACGACGCCGTGCATTGCGCCAGCGCCCAGTCTCTTGACGAACCGGTGCTTGTGGCCGCCGCCGGCGATCAGCGTCTGCTCGACGCCTGGCAGCGCCTCGGGATTTCGACGTTCGACACAAATGGCTCGTAAATGCGGACGCCGACGTCCCGGTCTGGTCAGTCGATGCCGAGGTCGCGGCGCAGCTTAGCGACGTGCCCCGTCGCCTTGACGTTGTAGAGCGCCCGTTCGATCTTGCCGGCCTCGTCGATCACGAACGTGGATCGGATCACGCCGGTTACGGTCTTGCCGTAGAGCTGTTTCTCGCCGTACGCGCCGTACGTCGTGAGGACGTCCTTGGACTGGTCGCTCACCAACGGGAACGTGATGGAGTCGCGCTCGACGAATTTCGCGAGCTTCGCCGGGCTGTCCGGCGAGATGCCGACGACCTGATAGCCGACCTTGCCGAGCGACGCGAGCGAGTCGCGGAAGTCGCACGCCTGCGTGGTGCAGCCGGGCGTCATCGCGGCCGGGTACGCGTAGAAAATGATCTTCTGTCCCCGCAGGTCGGAAAGACTGAGAGTGCCACCGTCCGCGGTAGGCAACGTCCAGTCCGGGGCCGTGGCGCCAGGCTCGAGCTTCATTCGTCAAACC
>DASTMZ010000039.1:0-8622 GCA_035713725.1 Micromonosporaceae bacterium | reverse complement strand
CCCTTTCCGATAAACCGGCCACGGAGGGCAAACACCTGGTTCGCTTCGCGCCAACGAAAAAGATCTCGTCGTATCTCGTCGCTTTTGCCGTAGGCAATTTTGAGTATGTCGAAGGCTCGGCCGACGGCATTCCCATTCGTGTCTATACCGTGCCGGGAAAGAAAGCCCTCGGACAATTCGCCCTCGAAGCCAGCGAGAACTTCCTGCCGTATTTCGACAAATATTTTGGCATCAAGTATCCCTACGGCAAGCTTGACCTGATCGGCCTTCCGGATTTCTCCGCCGGCGCCATGGAAAATGTCGGCTTGATTACATTCCGCGAAGTCGATCTTGAGCTCGACCAGCAAACCGCATCGCTAAGCCAAAAGAAGTCCGTCGCCATTACCATCTCCCACGAAATCGCCCATGAATGGTTCGGCGATCTGGTGACCATGCGGTGGTGGGACGACCTGTGGTTGAAGGAGTCGTTCGCCACATATCTGTCCGTACGGTGCCTCGCCGACGCCACCGCTTACCGCGACGCGTGGACCGGATTCGCGAGCGAAGACAAGGCGTGGGCGCTGCGGCAGGACGAGTTGCCGTCGACCCACCCGATCGTCGCCGACATCCGCGACTTCGACGATGTCGCCCTCAACTTCGACGGCATTACGTACGCGAAGGGCGCCGCGGTCCTCAAGCAACTCGTCGCGTGGGTCGGCGCGGACGCGTTCTTCGCCGGTGCCCGCCGCTACTTTGTCGACCACGCGTGGGGCAACACCACGCTCGCTGATCTGCTCGCCGCTCTCGAGCAGTCGTCGGGACGCGAGCTGTCGAGCTGGTCGCGCGACTGGCTCCAGACGGCCGGGCCGAACGCGCTGCGACCGTCCTTCACCGTCGACGACGGTCGGTTCACGTCGTTCGCGATTGAGCAGGACGCGCCCACGGTGGCGGGCGCGACCGGCACCGGAACGCTGCGGTCACACCGCGTCGCCGTCGGCCTCTACGACCACACTCCGGACGGACTGACGCGCGTGGACCGCGTCGAGTTCGACGTGGTCGGCGCGCGGACCGAGGTGCCGGCGATGGTCGGCCGGACGCGGCCGCCGCTGGTGCTGCTGAACGACGACGACCTCACGTACGCCCGCATCCGGCTGGACCTTCGGTCCATCGCCACAGTGCGCGACGGCATCGGATCGCTGCGCGACTCGCTCGCCCGCGCGGTGTGCTGGGCCGCCGCGTGGGACATGGTGCGCAGCGCCGAGTGGCGGGCGCGTGACTACGTCGCGATGGTTCTCGGCGGCATCGACCGCGAGACCGACATCGGTGTGGTGGAGTTGCTGCACACGAATCTCGTCACCGCGGTCAAGTCGTACGTCGACCCGGCGGCGCGTGCCGCCACCACGGCCAAGGTAGCCGCGGCCGCCCGCGACCGGATGATGACCAGTGCGCCCGGCGGCGACCTCCAGCTCGCGTGGGCCCGATTGTTCTGCCGCCTGGCGTCCAACGATGACGACCTCGCGCTCGCCGCGACGCTGCGCCTGGAATCGGACGACCTTGAGCAGGACGGTTCGCGCAACGCCGCCTCGTCGGTTGTCGACGGGCTGGTGGTCGACACCGAACTGCGCTGGGCGCTCGTCGGCACGCTCACCCGCGCCGGTCGTCTCGACGCCACCGAGATCGAAGCGGAACGGCTGCGCGACAACACCACGGCCGGCAACGAGAACGCGGCCGGCGCCCTCGCCGCGCGACCGACCGCCGAGGCCAAGGCGGCCGCGTGGGCATCGGTCATCGATCGCGCCGACCTGCCGAACCGCACACAGGAGCGGATCATCGGCGGCGTGCGGCGCAATCCGGCCGGCGTGGGCATGGTGCAGTCGTCGCAGGTCGAGCTTTTGCGGCCGTACGTGGACGGATACTTCGACGTGATCCGTACGGTGTGGGCGAACCGTACGACGGAGATCGGCCGTACCATCGCGAGCGGCCTCTACCCGCGGCTGTTCGTGTCCACGGACACTCTCGACCGTACGGATGCCCTGCTGGCCGCCGACGACCTGCCGACCACGTTGCGGCGGTTGCTCAGCGAGGAGCGCGCCGAACTGGCTCGATCGCTCGACGCGCAGCGGCGCGACAGCGCAAGCAGCTAGGTCTGCCTGCTACTAGCTCTGCCTGCTACTAGCTCTGCCCGCTCGGACGCGGCCAGTCCACCCCGAGGATCGACTCGAGCTGGGCAACCAGATCGGCGCCGCCGGAGAGGGTCAGCACACCGCCGCTCGCCGGCCGCACCATCACGCCAGGGCAGCCCGATGTGTTGATCACAGCGGTCGCGAGCACCGTGCCATTCGACGTCCGGAACTGCAGTGTCATGGCGCCTGGACCCTGCATCGCGCAATGGATGGGCCCGACGCGGGACACCTCCTGCGAGTTGATCGCGGCGGCCGCCTTGGCGACCACGCTCGCGTTCCGCACGGTGACCGGCCCGAACACATCGCGGTCGGTGATCGCGGTGAGCTGAGCGGTGGTGAGGGTGGCAATGACCTCCGTGGCGCTGGACGGGATCGCGTTGGTCGCCGCCCGGCCCGGTGGCTTCGGAATCGGTTGGCTCGACGCGGTCGGCGAGGGTCGGGTCGACGGCCCGGGTGTCGCGCCGGACGCACCGGGTTCGACGGGTGCCACCACCCGGCCGGAGGCGAGCTGACCGCCGCCCTGCGCACAGCCGGCGGCGAGCAGCGCCGCGGCGACCAGTGCGCCGAACAATGTCACAGCGTGTCGACGGATGCCAAGGCGAGCCATGCCGGTAGGACGCGCTCTACGGGGCCACGGTTCCCGCCGCCTACCCTCGGCTTAGCGATGCGACGCGTACGGTTCAGTCACGGTTCCCGCCCGGCGGAAGGGTACGCAGTGACGACGGCGGTCATCGGCTCCGGCATTGCCGGACTAAGTTTGGCGTTCGAGCTCATCAGACGTGGTCGGGCCGTGGTGCTCATCGACGCGGACCACGCCGGCCGCGCGACGGACGCTGGCGCCGGCATCATCTCTGGCATCGCGACACGCCGGACCACGGAACACGTGCTCGAGTTCTCCATGCGGTCGGCGGAGCACTACGTCAAGTTGGTGCACGACCTGGCGGCGAACGGTCGGGACACGTCGTTCTACCGGACGGCGGGAGAATTTCTCATCGCACTCGACGAGTCCGAAGCCGCACGCCTGGAGGATCTCCACGCTTGGATCTCGACGGCCGTTGGCACGTACGGCTCGGTTGGCGTTGGCGTTCCGCAGATGCTCGATCGCGCCGAGACAACACGCAGATTCCCGCTGTTCTCGCCGCAGGCCCGGGGGGTGCTGCTGCCGGGCGTCGGGCAGATCGACGGACGGGCACTAAGGCGACTCCTGCTCGACGAGATCCGGTCCGCAGGCTCCGACGTCGTGACCGGCCGCGCGGAACTCGGCCAGTCATCGGACGGCATGGTCACGGCGACGGTGGACGGTCGGACTGTTACGGCGGACGACGTCGTGGTGGCCGCCGGAGCTTGGTCGTCCGAACTGCTCTCGGCGATCGTGGCGCCCGGCTTTGTTAGCCCGCAGCGCGGTCAGATCATTCACCTGCGGCTGTCCGGCGCGACCGCGCACCCGTCGGCGAACGGCTTCCGGTCGTACTACCTGCTGTCGTTCGCGAACGACCGCCTGGTGGTCGGTGCGACGCGAGAGGACGGCAGCGGCTTCGACGCACGTACCACGATCAGCGGGCTCGAAGCCATTCTGGCCGCCGGACGCGACATGGTTCCGACGATCGACGACGGTGAACTCGTGGAAGTCCGGGTCGGCATCCGGCCGCGCAGCGCCGACGGCCTGCCCATCGTTGGCAGGGTGCCCGGCGTTCCGAACCTTTGGATTGCCACTGGATACGGGCCGCAGGGCCTCACGCTTGGAACATTCATCGGGCACGAGTTGGCGGCCGAACTGGTCGGCGGGACCAGCGCCATACCCGCGACGTTCCGCCCCGACCGCCTCACGCCTCGCATCGACCCACTCGAGCCACCAAGACCTCATCGCGGCAGCTCGCCAAAGGCCGGGTAGATCGAGACCGACCGCCTCAGACCTCGACGACGTTCGGCACGATCATCGGCCGGCGGCGGTATTTGTCGTTGACCCAGCGCCCGATCGTCCGGCGTACCACCTGTTGAAGTTGGTGTGGGTCGGTGATGCCGTCGACCGCGGCCAGGTCGATGGCCTCGGTGACCACCGGAATGACGTCGTCGAACACGGACTCGTCCTCGCTGAAGCCCTTCGCGGACACGGTCGGACCGCCCACCACCTTGCCGGTGACCGAGTCGATCACCACGGTGCACGCGATGAATCCGCCGTCACCGAGGATCCGGCGCTCGGTGAGCAGGGACTCGCCCACGTCGCCGACGGCGAGCCCGTCGACGTACACATATCTGCTGCGCTTGTGTCCGACCAGCCGGGCGCGGCCGTCCACCAGGTCCACGACGTCGCCGTCCTCGCAGAGCACCACGCGGTCCTCCGCGACCCCGGACTCGATCGCGAGCCGAGCGTGGGCGCGCAGGTGGCGCCACTCGCCGTGGACCGGCATGAAGTTGCTCGGGCGTACGACGTTGAGCAGGTAAAGCAGTTCGCCGGCCGGCGAGTGGCCGCTCACATGGACCTTGGCGATGTCCTTGTGCACCACGACCGCCCCGGCCCGGGACAGTTGATTGATCACCCGGAAGACGGCGGTCTCGTTGCCCGGCACGAGCGACGACGCGAGGACAACGGTGTCGCCGGGCGCGATCGCGATGTGCCGATGGTCGCCGGTGGACATCCGGCCGAGCGCGCTCATCGGTTCGCCCTGCGAGCCGGTCGACATCAGCACGAGCTGCTCGGGCGGCAACACCATCGCTTCGTCGAGGCTCACCACCAGCGCGGGTGGGATGTGCAGCAGCCCGAGGTCCCGGGCGATGCCCATGTTGCGCACCATGCTTCGGCCGACGAGCGCGACCTTGCGTCCGTGCGTGTACGCCGCCTCCATGACCTGCTGCACACGGTGCACGTGCGACGCGAACGACGCGACGATGACGCGACCGCGCGCACGCTCGAAGATCGAGTCCAGCACCGGTCCGATTTCCCGCTCCGGCGTGACGAATCCGGGGATTTCCGCGTTCGTCGAGTCGGACAACAGCAGGTCGACGCCCTGCCCGCCAAGCCGGGCGAACCCGGCGAGGTCGGTGATCCGCCCGTCCAGCGGCAGCTGGTCCATCTTGAAGTCGCCGGTGTGCAGCACGATGCCAGCCGGTGTGCGGATCGCGACCGCGAGAGCATCCGGGATGGAGTGGTTCACCGCGAAGAACTCGCACTCGAACGGGCCGAGGCGTTCGGTGGTGCCCTCGCGGACCGTCAGCGTGTACGGCGTGATGCGGCGTTCGGCGAGCTTCGCCTCGACCAGCGCGAGCGTGAACTCGGAACCGACCAGCGGAATGTCTGGATGGTGCGCGAGTAGGTATGGCACCGCTCCGATGTGGTCTTCGTGGCCGTGCGTGAGGACGATCGCCTGTACGTCTCGCAGCCGGTCGAGCACCGCGGTGAAGTCCGGCAGGATCAGGTCGACGCCCGGCTGGTCGACGTCCGGGAACAGCACGCCGCAGTCGACGATCAGCAGCTTGCCGTCGAATTCGAAGACGGTCATGTTCCGCCCGATGGCGCCGAGGCCACCGAGCGGCATGATCCGCAGCGCGCCCGCGGCGAGCGGTGGCGGTCCGTCCAGATCGATGTGTGCTTGGCTCATCGGCTCGCCCCAGCGCTCATCGCCTCGCCACTCATCGCCTCGCCACTCATCCGGTCGCCGCTCATCGGGTCGCCTCCGGCAGCGGCACGCCGGCCGCCGCCGCGTCGACGCGCAGCGTCGCAAGCTCGTCGGCGGTCGCGTTCACCAGCGGCGGACGCACCGGTCCGGACGGCAGCCCGAGCGCGCCGAGACCGGCCTTCACGAGGATCGTGCCCTGCGTCTTGAAGATGCCGGTGAACATCGGCATGAGCTGGCGGTGCAGCCGCCGGGCCGCGGTGACGTCGCCGGACTCGTACGCCATGATCATCTGCTTCGCGCCGACGCCCACGAAATGTGTTGACGTGCCGACCAGACCGACGCTGCCGACCGAGAGCATGGCGAGCGTCATCGGGTCGGAGCCGCAGTAGAACGCGAGATCGGTGCGCGCCGTCACCCAGGACGTGGCCACGACGTCGTCCTTGGCGTCCTTGACCGCGACGATCCGTGGATGCTCGGCTGCGCGTACCAGTGTCTCTGTCGCGATGGGTACGCCGGACCGGTGCGGGATGTCGTAGACGATGATCGGCGTATCCACCGCGTCCGCGACAGCCGTGAAATGCGCGAGCAGACCGGCCTGCGGCGGCTTGTTGTAGTACGGCGTGACCACCAGTAGACCGTGCGCGCCGGCCTTCTCGGCGGCGTGCGCGAGTTCGATGGTGTGCCGCGTGTCGTTCGTACCCACGCCGGCCACGATGCGTGCCCGGTCACCGACCGCGTCGACCACGGTACGCAGCAGCGTGTCCTTCTCGGCGTCGGTCGTGGTCGGCGACTCACCGGTGGTGCCGCTGATCACGAGTGCATCGTTGTGCTGCTCGTCGACGAGGTAGGTGGCCAACCGTGCGGCGCCGTCGACGTCGACCGACCCGTCCGCCGTCATCGGCGTGACCATGGCGGTGAGGAGGCGGCCGAACGGCCGGGCGTTGTCGATGGGTGTGCTCGTCATATTTCTCAACCTAACGTGTGCGGCCGGGTGATCCGGCGATGAACAGTGGACAGTTCCGGCGGCCGGCCACCCGAATCGCAATGCGCGCGTGGCCGGTCGGTGCCGTCAACCGTCGGTGGCGTAGGGGCTCGCCGCGACCTCGGTGCCGTCGGCGAGCATGGAGATCACAAAGTCACCGAAGACATTCGGTGCGATGCGGTTGAGCTGTTGCAGGCAGGCCACTGCAAGCGCGCGGATCTCGACGTCCGCGGGCTCGGTCGCTCGTACCGCGATGAAGTGCCGCCACGCGCGGTAGTTGCCGGTGACGACGATGCGGGTCTCGGTGGCGTTCGGGAGCACGGCTCGAGCGGCTTGGCGCGCCTGCTTGCGCCGTACGCTGCCGGTCTGCGCGCCGACGAGCCGGGCATCCAGGCCGGCGAGCAGCTTGGTATATGCCGTACGGCTCGCGTCCGCGGCCTCCGAGAAAAGGCGGTGCAGTTCCGGATCGGCCGCGATGATGGCCGGCTCGACGAACTCCGCGTCGGTCTCCGGCACGTACCGCTGGGACAGCTGGCTATACGAGAAATGCCGGTGCCGGATCAGCTCGTGGGTGAGCGACCGCGACACGCCGGTGATGTAGAACGTGGCGCTCGCGTGTTCGATCACCGACAGATGCCCGACCTCGAGAATGTGCCGGAGGTATCCGGCATTCGTCGCGGTCGCCGGATTCGGCTTCTGCCAGGCCTGGTAGCACGCACGACCAGCGAACTCCGCGAGCGCCTGGCCGCCGTCGGCGTCGGTCTGCCAGACCGTACCGTCGGCGCTGATCAGCTCGGTGTCCTCCGGCGGCGCGAAGTGCGTCCAGGCGATGAGGGTCACCGTGGCCGGCGCATTGCTACCCACTGGCCTCCTCGTCGTACGGGTTACGGCGAGCCTAACGGGTCACGCCCACCTCGTGGTTACCTCCCGCGACAGCGTTGCTACCGCCGCGTTCGGCCCTGACGTCAGATGACGTCACTTTGACGTCGCCAATGACTTGACATGACGTCAGCAAGGCTGCCACAATGGCGTCATGGATCTCACACCGTACATCGATGGCCTCCAACGCGACCTCGCCGCGAGCGCCGCGCCAGGTGGCCCCGACGTGGCTCGCGCGGCCGAACTGCTCGGCGGCTCGATCGAAGCGTCGGCGCGGCTCCTGCTGCTCGAGGCGTTGTCCGACGCGGCCGCCGAGATCACCGCCCGACTGCGCAGCGCAACGGTCGACGTACGGCTCCGCGGCCGCGAGGCCGACTTGACCGTCACCGAGATAGTGCCGGTGACCGACGAGCCGCCACAGCCGGCGCCGACCACCGCCGACACCGCCCAGGGCGACCTCGCCCGTGTCACGCTCCGCCTGCCCGAACCGCTCAAGGAGCAAGTGGAACGCGCCGCCGCGAACGAGGGAATCTCGGTCAACGCCTGGCTCGTGCGGGCGATCAGTGCCGCGGTCGGTGGTCGCGGACCGATGCACCCGCCGGCGTCCGCGACCCGCATCGGCCGCCGGCTGACCGGCTACGCACAAGCCTGACGCCGATGGCACACCGTCACATCTAGGCAGCCGGCAGATTTAGCAAACAGCACAGCCCAGTCCTTCCAATAACACGTTCAGTCCTGGCCACGACCCGAGGCCACCACAGCCATGCCCGCTCATCCCAGAGGAGCGCACCGATGCCTGAGTTTCCCGTCACCGGGCCGATCGCAGCGACCATCCGGATCTCGTCCGGTTCCCTGCGGATCGTCGCCGAGTCTCGCGACACCGTCGATGTCGACGTGCGGCCGGGCTCGGCCGGCGATGCCGCCCGCCAGGCCGCCGCGGAGACCATCGTCGAGATGACCGCCGATGGTCTGCTCGTCGAGACCC
>DASTMZ010000038.1:0-30639 GCA_035713725.1 Micromonosporaceae bacterium | reverse complement strand
TCCATGACCTGCTCGCCGGCTAGCGAGTCGAGCGAACCGGTCGGTTCGTCAGCGAACAGTACGTTCGGACCGGCGACCAGACCGCGAGCCAGCGCGACGCGCTGCGCTTGGCCGCCCGACAACTCGCCGGATCGCCGGCCCTCGAGCCCATCGAGCCCGAGCCGGGGGAACCATGGCCGGGCAGCGTCCAACGCGGTCGATCGGCGCGCTCCGCCGAGAAGCAGCGGCAGGGCGACGTTCTCCTCCGCGGTCAACTCGGGGATGAGTTGGCCAAACTGGAACACGAAGCCGAAGTGGTCGCGACGCAACGCGCTTCGTTCCGTCTCCGCCAGGGTGTCCAGACGGCGACCGTCGAACCAGACCTGTCCGCTGTCCGGCACCAGGATCCCGGCCAGGCAGTGCAGCAGCGTGGACTTCCCCGACCCGCTCGGGCCCATGATGGCGAGCACTTCGCCCCGAGACGCCGACAGCGTGGCTCCTCGAAGGGCCGGTGTCTCGCCGAATGACAGTGCGACGTCACGCGCCTCGATGATCGGGCGTACGGACGAGACTTCTACGTCGGTCATGAGCGCGCGTCCTTTGCGGTGTTCTTTGCCTGGGCTGGTCTTGGCTCGGGTTGCCGCGCCAGGACACCCTTGTCCCGGACATCCTTGTCCCGGACATCCGTGCCCGGGACGTCGGTTGCCAGCACGTTCGCTGCGAGGGCATCGAGCCGTGCGGCGGTTAGTTCGATCCATCGCAGGTCGGCTTCGAGATGGAACAGGCCATGGTCGGCCAGCAACGCGTCCACCAGGCTGCCGGTTCGCCTGACTTCGGTGAGTTCGCGCATCCGTCGCAGGTGGGCGACGCGTTGCGTGTCGAGATACTGCTCGGCCGGGCGCCCGAGCATGAGCGCCAGCACGACCTTGGCGAACAACACGGTCTGCAGGTGTGGCTCCGGCGCGATCGGTTCGCTCAGCCAGGTCTGGACCTCGGTCGCCCCGAGTTCGGTGATGATGTACCTTTTGCGATCCGGGCCTTCGCCCGGCCCGACCTCACTGATCACCACCTTGCCGTCCCGGGCGAGACGGCTGAGCGTCGCGTACACCTGGCCGAACGGCAGCGGTTTGCCCCGTCCGAAGTAGAGGTCGTAATCGCGCTTCAGGTCGTATCCGTGGCTGGGCTCGCGTTCGAGCAGGCCGAGCAGTGTGACGGGAACGCTCATGACGGGGAGGCTACACGACGGTATACATCGCGCGTATACCCGACGCGTATAGTGACCGAATCGTGACGAGCGTCGTCCGTTCGGGATGAGCGTGGTGCTGTCGTCGGCGCGCCGGCGGGCTAGCGGTCGGCGGGCTAGCGGTCGCCGGGCTAGCGGTCGGCGGGATCGCCGAGCACCGGCTTGACGTCGACGATCGGCGTCCCGTCGAGCGCTTCGAGGTTGCGCACGAGCACCCGCAGACCGTCGATCGCGGCGATCGTCACCCGGTGGAGTCCGATCGGATTCGGGCGATCCGGCGAGCGTGTGCTGAACACGCCGGTCAACGGCCGTGACGCGTCGCCACGTGGGCGTACCGCGACCACGTCGCGATCCGCACGGTCGAGCCAGGTCAACACGATGACGTCGGTACCCGTCTCGAGGTCGTACAACGCCTCGCCAACACTCGGGTCGAACACCAGCCAAGCGTCCGGTGCACCTTCGTCGCCCTGCCGTGGCGCCGACTCACGATCGCGTAGCGGCGACTCGACGACGCCGATCGGCCGGATTACGTACGGCTGCGTCACGTGCGCCTCCAAGCTGACCTGACGATCGTGCCAAGATCACGTTAACGGCGCGCGAAGGCCTCCGCTATCCCAACGGACGTTGGACGGCGCGCGCCGCGCGAGGGGCCGTGTCTTGACGAATCTGAGCGTAAGTTGTAGCTTACCGTCGATGCCAACTTACCAACCTGCCGACGGCTGGGAACTATTGGCCGATCCGACCAGGCGCGCCATCGTCGAGCGCCTGGCCACGCAGCCATCCGCGGTCGGCGAGCTGGCCCGGGCGTTCCCGATCAGCCGACCGGCCGTTTCTCAACACCTGAAGATCCTCAAAGATGCTGGGCTGATCACCGATCGTGCGGCCGGAAACCGGCGGGTCTATCGGCTCAACCCGGCGGGTGTCCTCGCATTGCGCGATCAGCTTGAGACGTTCTGGAACCGGGCCCTGGAGGGCTACCAGGACGTCGTGAACGATTCGACCGAGGAGAACCGATGACCCAGGCAGCAGACACGGTGGTACGCCGACAGATCGTCGTCGAGGCACCGATCGACCGGGCCTTCGCCGTGTTTACCGAGCGGTTCGGTGACTTCAAGCCACCGGAGCACAACCTGCTGGCCGCGGCGATCGCGGAAACGGTGTTCGAGCCGAAGGTCGGTGGCCACATCTATGACCGCGGCGTGGACGGCAGCGAATGCCGATGGGCGCGGGTCCTCGTCTACGAACCACCGAACCGAGTCGTGTTCAGTTGGGACATCAGCCCGCAGTGGCAGGTCGAGACCGAACCGGACAACACAAGCGAGGTCGAGGTCACGTTCACCGCTGAGACGCCGCAACGCACCCGGGTGGAGTTGGAGCATCGTCATATCGACCGGCACGGCCCCGGCTGGCAGGCCGTACGCGACGGTGTCGCCCATGACCAGGGCTGGCCGCTTTACCTGGATCGCTACGCAGCGCTGTTCGACAACGGGCGCTGAGATGGCACCAGCCTTGGCGTGAGACGCGTGCGGCCCCGGTCGACGTGACCGGGGCCGCACGCGTACCCACAAAATCAGCGGCGCGGACCGCTAGTGATCTCCTCGCGCTTCGCCGCCTCGATCTCCTGCTCTTCGGGGTGGTCCTCGACGGGCCGGAAGAAGCCGCGAACCGTGGGCTTGAGCGCGCCGACGCGGTTCATCTTCTTCGGCACCACCCAGCCCTCGTATTCAAGTTGGATGTGACCGTGCTCGTCGGGCTCGGCGAGCGGCTGGTGCACCTCGACGAACCGACCATCGGGCAGGCGCTTGATGATGCCCGTCTCGATGCCGTGCGCCAGCACCTCCCGGTCGTGTTGCTGCAAGCCGAGGCAGACCCGATGGGTGACCCAATAGGCCAGCGGCGGCAGGATCAGCAGACCGATGCGGCCCATCCAGGTCATCGCGTTCAGGCTGATGTCGAACTTGTCCGCGATGACGTCGTTTCCTCCGGACAACAACAGCACGAGGTAGAACGTGACCGCCATGGCGCCGAGCGACGTCCGCGTGGGTACGTCACGGGGGCGCTGCAGCAGGTGGTGCGCCTGTTTGTCCTTCGTGAAGCGCGCTTCGAGGAACGGATAGATCATCGGCAATACGGTCAGCAGGCCGGGCAGCACGACCGTCGGCCAGAACAGTGGCGGCAGAGTGTAGTGGCCGTAGCCGAAGAAGCTGCCACGGAACTCCCAGGCCGGCATCAGACGGGTCGAGCCGTCGAGGAACATGACGTACCAGTCGGGCTGGCTGCCGGCCGACACGACCGACGCCTTATACGGCCCGAACAGCCAGATCGGGTTGATCTGGAACAGGCCGGCGAGCAGCGCGATCATCGCGAAGACGATCATGAAGAATCCGCCGGCCTTGACGGAGAACGCCGGGAACATGCGGATGCCGACCACGTTGTGCTCGGTCCGGCCGGGGCCGGGCCACTGCGTGTGCTTCTGTTTCACCAGCAGCGCAAGGTGCACGACGATCAACGCCAGGATGATGCCGGGCAACAGGAACACGTGCAGGATGTAGAGCCGCGGCAGAATGACCATGCCGGGGAACTCGCCACCGAACAGCGACGTCGTCACCCAGGAGCCGACCACCGGGATGGAGAGCATAATCGCGTCCGCGATCCGCAGGCCGGTGCCGGACAGCGCGTCGTCTGGCAGTGAGTAGCCGGCGAAGCCCTCGGTGAAGCCGAGCCAGAAGAGGCTGATTCCGATGATCCAGTTGAGCTCGCGTGGCTTGCGGAACGCGCCGGTGAAGAACACCCGCAGCATGTGTACGACGATCGCGGCCATGAACAGCAGCGCGGCCCAGTGGTGCATCTGCCGCATGACGAGACCGCCGCGTACGTCAAACGACAGGTTCAGCGTCGTCTCGTACGCCCGGGACATCGTGATGCCCTGCAGCGGCACGTAGCTGCCGTTGTACTTGACCTCTTCCATCGAGGGGTCGAAGAACAGCGCGAGGAATGTGCCGGTCAGCAGCAGAACGATGAACGAATAGAGCGCGATTTCGCCGAGCAGGAACGACCAGTGGTCCGGGAAAACCTTGTTGAACAGTCGCCGCAGCGGCGTCGCGATCTGATAGCGGTCGTCGATCGCGGTCGCCTGCTCGCCGGGAAGCGCCGCGAGGTCAATCTTGGGCTTTTTCACGGCCGCTCCCAGAATCCGGGGCCAACGGGCACCTGGTAGTCACTCTTAGCGTAGAAGAAACCGTCGTCGGCGACTGTGAGCGGGAGCATAGGCAGGCGCCGGGTGGCCGGGCCGAAGATCGGCCGCGCGTTGTCCAGGATGTTGAACTGCGACTGGTGGCACGGGCAGAGCAGACGGTTGGTCTGCTGCTCGTACAGGCTCGCCGGGCAGCCCGCGTGGGTACAGATCTTCGAGTACGCCACGAAATTGCCCCAGGTGTTCTGCTCGTTGATCGGCACGTGCACGAGGTTCGACCGCAGCACCTGGGCGTCGTCCTGGCGCAGATGGATGAGCAGCGTCGGGGAGTCGGCGAAGTCGTTGGACGCCCCGACGAAGTCGCCGTCGGTGTTGAAGATGCCGGGGAACACGGTCATCTGGCCGCCGATGCTGACGTCCGCCGGGCGGATCTTCGTACCGTCCTCGCGGCAGACCGCGATCGGGTGGCCGCTGTTGAGACTGGGATCCCAACCGGTGTGGAGGAGGATGTCGGGCTTGTGCGGGTTCTTGATCAGACCGCCGATGAGCGGTGCGACCGCGACCGCGCCGAGCGGCAACATGCCGAGCAGCGCCGTCTTGGCGAGCAACGGGCGCCGCTTGATGCCGAGTTCGTCGACCATGTTCAGCATGGTTTCGCCGGTCAGCTTCTTCTCGTCGGCTGGCGAACCGCCGTCGTGTCGGTCCTGGACCGCGATCTCCTCGGGCAGCAGCTTCTTGCCCCACGCGACGAAGCCGAGCCCAAGGCACGCGAGCGAGAGCCCGAGGCTCACGCCTAGCACCGGCGTGTAGAGCTTGCTCAGGTTCGAGCCGTCCTGATAGCGCCACGGCCACCAGATGTAGGCCACCACGAACGCGGTCGCGAATAGGCCGGAGAGGAAGAAGAGCAACCCCACGGCGCGCACCACGCGCGCCTCGCGTCGGGTGCCCGGCACCGGGAACCGGGGCGCGTAGTGGACGAGCTGCACGCCGTCCCGGCGCGCCCCCTCCTTGACCAGGTCGAAGCGCGACAGCCGCGGATCGGTGTGGTCGAACTCCTCGTTGTCCGCTTCGGCGGCGTGCAAACCCGAGTGCGTCATGACTTCCCCGCAATCCACAGCATCGCGAACAACAGGACGACGATGCCGACGAGGAAGATCACGAGGCCTTCCGCGACCGGGCCGACCCGTCCGATGGACAGGCCGCCCGGAGCCGGGTCGGACTTCAGGTTCTGGATGTACGCGATGATGTCGCGCTTCTCCTGCGGGCTGATCTGGTTGTCGCCGAAGACCGGCATGTTCTGAGGTCCGGACAGCATCGCCGCGTAGATCGTACGGTCCGTCGCGTTGGCAAGAGTCGGCGCGAACTTGCCGGACGACAGCGCGCCGCCGCCGCCGCCGAAGGCGTGGCACGACGAGCAGTTGACCCGGAACAAGTCGCCGCCCTGCGCGATGTTGCCGCCGCTGCTCAGGTTGTTGCCTTCGGGCAGCTGAGGACCGCCACCAAGCGACTGGATGTACGCACCGATCTGTTGTGCCTGCGTCTCGTCGAAGACCGGCTGCTTCTCGATTTCCTGCGCGGACTGGCCGGCGGCCGGCATGCGCCCGGTGCTGACCTGGAACTCCACCGACGCGTCACCGACGCCGATCAGGCTCGGGCCGCGCCCCGCCACACCCTGAGCATTCGCGCCGTGGCACGTGATGCAGCTCGTGTCGAAGAGCGTCTTGCCGGCCGAGACATCGGAGGACGGTGCGGGCGCACCCTGTGCCGCCCCACCCGGAACGAACGCGGCGTAGACGGAGCCCACCAGCGCCAGGGCCGCGATCATCCGTGCCGCGGCGCCGACCCGGCGCCGAAGGCGAGACTGCGTGGCCCGACGCGCGGTGCCACGCGCTCGGGGTTTGTCGGGTGGAGAAGCGGTCATGACCTCACCTTGTTGAATTATGTGCGGGGCGCTCGCATCTCGTCTGGGTTTGTCGGTCGGTGCGGGTGCTTGCGGTAGCCGCCGGGTGGTTGGCGATCGGCTCGAGCCAAGCCGAGACGGCGGCGGGTGCTCGCGCTCCGGGGATCAGCGCAGCAGATAGATCATGGCGAACAGCGCGATCCATACGATGTCGACGAAGTGCCAGTAGTACGACACCACGATCGCCGTCGTCGCCTGCGCGGGCGTGAAGCGGCCCATGGTCGTACGGATCATGAAGATGATGAACGCGAGCAGACCACCGCTGACGTGCAGAGCGTGGAAACCCGTGGTCAAGAAGAACATCGAGCCGTAGCCGTCAGTGTTGATCTTGATGCCGTCGTGCACGAGCATCCGGTATTCGTTCGCCTGGCCGAGCACAAAGATCAGGCCCAACACAAACGTGAACGTGAACCAGCGTCGCAGCCCGAAGGCGTCACCCTTTTCCGCGCGGAACACACCGAGCTGGCAGGTCACCGAGGAGAAGATCAGGACAAGCGTGAACGGCAACGCGTACGCCACGTCCAGGTGCTCGGTATGTAGGTGCCAGAACGCAGGTCCGGCCGCGGCGCGAATCGAGAAGTACATCGCGAACAGTGCCGCGAAGAACATCAGCTCGCTCGAGAGCCAGATGATGGTCCCGACGCTGACCATGTTCGGTCTGGTGAGGGAATGCACCCGACTCTGGTCGAATGAGGTTGAGGCCGCAGTCACGCGGACATTATTGCCCCCGTAGAGCGCGCCGTGGCGCCGGGGTCGCGATCTCGCCTCAGGTGTCGTAGCCCGGCAGCCGCCGCGTTAGTTGTCGGGCATATCCTGCCGGGGTGCTCTACGCCCACGCCGAGGCCGAACTCCCGCCGTTTACTGGCGTGTCGGCGTTTACTTCGTGGGAACCCTTTCAGCTGCTCACCATCGGGCTGTTAGCGGCCGCCGGGCTCTACGTCTGGGGCGTCGTACGCCTTGCCCGGCGCGGTGTGGCGTGGCCGTTGCACCGCACCGCGGTCTTTCTCGTTGGCGGCATCGGGACGATCGCGTTCGTCACAGTCGGTGGCATCGGGGCGTACGACGACGAGCTGCTGTCGGATCACATGATCCAGCACATGGTGCTCGGCATGCTGGCACCGATCTTCCTCGCCCTGGGTGCGCCGGTGACGCTGGCTTTGCGTACCCTCCCGGCGCGGCCACGTGGCTGGCTGGTGTCCGCATTGCACAGCCGGGTCGCGAAGGTGGTCGCATTCCCGTTGGTGAGCTTTGGCCTCTACATCGCGACGCCGTTCGTCCTCTACTTCAGCAGCCTTTACCCGCTCACGCTCGAGCACGAGTGGCTGCACAACCTCATGCACCTGCACTTCATCCTGATCGGCTGCTTGTTCTTCTGGCCACTGATCGGGATCGACCCGTTGCCCGGCCGATGGCCGTACCCGGCCCGGGCCTTGCTCATGATCCTGTCCACACCGTTCCACGCCGTCCTCGGCCTCACGATCATGCAGAGCGCGACGTTGATCGCCGGCGACTACTACCCGAACCTGCATCTGGCTTGGTCGAACCCGGCGAGCGATCAACGGGTCGCCGGCGGCATTCTGTGGGCCGGCGGCGAGGTGATCGCGGTCGTGATGCTCGCCGCGCTGGTCGGTCAGTGGATGCGATCCTCGGATCGGGAGGCCCGCCGCGTGGACCGTCGGCTGGATCTCGAGGAGGCTCGCGCCGCTCGGGCCGCGGCGGCCGTCGCGTCCGCCGACCGGACGGACGACGGCGACGACGAGCGCCGTTCGGCCGACCTCGAACGGGAACGCGAGCGGGCCTGGTCCGCGACGACGGGTATCCCAATGATGGACGATCCGGCCGCGGCGTCGGCCCCGGCGCCGACGTCGGCCCCGGCTCAGGCCCAGCCGGCCCGACCATCCGGGCAACCGTCCGGCGAAACCACGCCACCGCGGTCCAACCAAACACCGTCGGCGGGTGTCGGTCGGTAGCTTTCGCCAGACCCAGGGGTACGCGATCAACCAGCGCCACGCATCGACCGCTAAAGTCATGGCGAACCAACGTACGAGCGGAGCGAAGACCCGATGACCATCAGCACCCGTACGGCGTCGACGCCCGCCGCGGAGCATCCGGCCGACCACCGTGCCGTCGCCGTCGCGGAGCAGCACGAAGCGGCGCAGCGCGAGGCGCGTATGGTGCTGGTGTTCTCCAATCGGTCGGACGTCCGCGACCGGATCCGCCAGGCGATCGGCGTACGGCCGGCAAAGGACCTGACGATCACGTTCGTCGAAGCGGCGACCTACGACGAGTGCATCGCGATCGTGGACCGGATGGACGTCGATCTGCTGGTGCTGGACGGCGAGGCGCAGCCAGGCGGCGGCCTCGGCATCGCCCGTCAGCTTCGCGACGAGCTCGACGTCTGCCCACCCATCTGCGTCGTGATCGCGCGCGCCGCCGACCGATGGCTCGCGGCCTGGGCGAAGGTCGACGCAACCCTCGTCCATCCGCTGGACCCGATGACGACCGGCCGGACCGTGGCGAACATGCTGCGGGCCACCCCGTCCTAGCCGACGCTCCGGCTCGCGCCGTCCCCCGGCACGCGCGGAGCCACCACCGCGAGAAGGACCGCCATGGGCGACCGTACCTGGCCACAGCTGATCTCCGCGCTGCTGCGCGCCGAGGAGTTGCAGAGCGCGGACACCGCGTGGGCGATGGACGAGATCATGTCCGGCGACACGACGCCCGTACAGGTCGCGTCGTTGGCGATCGCTTTGCGGGCCAAGGGTGAGTCACCGGACGAGATCGCCGGCCTCGCCGAGGCGATGCTCGGACACGCGACCGCGTTGCCGATTCCGGACGCGACCCGGCGCGACGCGGTCGACGTGGTCGGCACGGGTGGCGATCTGAGCCACACCGTCAATATCTCCACAATGAGTGCGATCGCGGTGGCTGGCGCGGGCGCGACGGTCGTCAAGCACGGCAACCGCGCCGCAAGCTCGATGTGCGGGGCGGCGGATCTGCTTGAGCACCTCGGCATCCCGCTCGACCTGCCGCCGGCGAGCGTCGCGGCCTGCGTCGAGCGCGTCGGCATCGGATTCTGTTTCGCACCGCTCTATCACGCCGGTTTGCGCCACGCCGCGGTCGCGCGCCGTGAGATGGGCGTACCCACGTTCTTCAATTTCCTTGGGCCGCTTGCCAACCCCGGCCGGCCGGCGAGCGCGGCGGTCGGCTGCGCGGACCGGCGGATGGCGCCGTTGCTCGCGAACGTGTTCGCGGCGCGGGGCGACTCGGCGATCGTGATGCGCGGTGAGGACGGCCTCGACGAGTTCACCACGACGGCGCCGACCCGGTTGTGGCTGGCCGCCGGCGGCAGCGTACGCGAGACGGTGCTGGACGCCGCGGACCTCGGCGTGGCGCGTGCCGCCGCGGTTGATCTGCGCGGCGCGGACGCGGCCTACAACGCGGACGTGGCCCGTCGGGTGCTGGCCGGCGAGCCCGGTCCGGTGCGCGACGCGGTCGTCGTCAACGCAGCCGTGGCCCTGACCGCCCGTGCGGCGCTCGACGACCCGGCTCGCCTCGCAACCGATGATGCGCTCGCGGACACCATGCGTGAGTCGATCGCGCGGGCGGCAGACTCGGTTGGCTCCGGGCGCGCGGCGCAACTGCTCGACCGGTGGACGGCGCTCGCCACAGAGCTGAAGGCGACGCCGGGGAGCTGAAAGCGACGCCCGCCGGGTAGTCGCGTCGTCACCGGCCGTACGCCCGCGCTTGCGCCGCGTTTCGGGGTGGCGCGTCACACAATCCGCCGGGCTAGGGTGTGGGCGTGAAACCAACGCAGATCGCCTCCGCTCGTTACATCGGCGCGCCGACCGTGCACCCGGACGGGTCGGCCGCAGTGGTCGCCGTACGCCGCATCGACCTCGACGCCGACGACTACACGAGCCAGTTGTGGCTCGTAGCGACGGACGGCTCGCCGAGCCGCCAGCTCACGCATGCGTGGCGCGACGCGTCGCCGGCCTACTCTCCCGACGGCAACTGGATCGCGTTCGTTCGTGCCGAGCGCGACGCGGCCGGCAAGGTAGGCAAGCCGCAGATCTGGGTGATGCCGATGGCTGGCGGCGAGGCGCGCAAGCTCACCGACCAGAAGCTTGGCGTCGACGCGCCGGTCTGGAGCCACGATTCGACACGCCTCGCCTACGTCTCCCGCGAGCCCGAGGAGGGTCGCTACGGGACGGTGGAGAAGACGACGCCGGAGAAGGAACCGCCGCGCCGGCTGACGAAGATGCGCTACCGGGTGGACGGCGTCGGCTACCTCTTCGACCGTCCGCGCCAGATCTGGGTCGTGGCGCTCGACGGCGAGCCACAACAGATTACGAGCGGCGACATCGATCACGGCGACGTCGCCTGGAGTCCGTCCGACGACCAGCTCGTGTTCGCCGCGGCCGGGCACGACAACCGCGGCAACGACCTGCGCAATGACCTGTGGGTGTGCAAGCCGGACGGCACCGACCGTCGCGCGGTCACCAACGGCGGACTGTCGGTCGGCTCGCCGAAGTTCACGCCGGACGGCGCGTCGATCGTGTTCCTCGGCTCGGCCATCGGCCCGACGGCGATGACCGGGGTGGCACTCAACACGTCGCTGTGGCGGGTCGCGGCGGCCGGCGGCGAGGCGACGCGCATCACCGACGAGGAGACCTATAACTTCGCGCACGGTGACAGCGGGCTCGTGTTGACGCCGAGCGGCGTGTTGTTCCTCAACGAACACCGCGGCGCGGTCGACGTGCTGGTAGTGCCGTTCCACGGTGGCGAACCGGCCGTGCTGATGGACGGCCGCCGGCAGGTGCAGGCGGTGGACGCGGCCGCCACGTCCGCCGGGCTCGTCCTCGTCGCGACCGTCGCGGACGGCCAGACGTGGGGCGATGTGGTGGTACGCCGAGCCGACGGTACGGAGCGCGTGCTCACCGACTGGAGCGCCGACTTCCGAGCGGACGCCACCATCTTCCCGCTGACCGAGGTCAACGCTCCCGCGCCGGACGGCTACCCGGTGCACGGCTGGCTCGTCAAGCCCAGTGGCGATGGACCGCATCCGTTGCTGCTGATGATCCACGGTGGGCCATTCACGCAGTACGGCTGGCAACTGTTCGACGAGGCGCAGGTCTACGCGGGCGCCGGCTACGCGGTGCTCTACACGAACCCGCGCGGCTCGTCCGGATATGGCCAGGCGCACGGCCGCGCTGTCATCGGCAACGTCGGTGAGGTGTCCACCATCGACCTGATGGCGATCCTGGACGCGACGCTCGCCGCGCACCCGGATCTGGACGGTTCGCGGATGGGCGTGCTCGGCGGCTCACACGGTGGCTTCATGACGACGTGGCTGGCAGGGCACGAGGGGCACCGATTCCGTACCGCGATCTCGGAACGCGCGGTGAACGCGATCGACAGCTTCACCGGATCGTCGGACATCGGCTGGTTCTTCGGCAACGACCTCTACGGCACGGATGTCGAGCAGCAGCGCCGTCAGTCGCCGTTGACGTACGTGGACGACATCAAGATCCCGATGCTGATCATCCACTCGGAACAGGACTGGCGCTGCCCGATCGAGCAGGGTCAGCGGCTGTACGTGGCACTACGCCATCGTGGCGTACCGGCAGAGATGCTGGTGTTCCCCGGCGAGGGCCACGAGCTGTCGCGCGGCGGTCTGCCGTCGCACCGGATCGCCCGGTTCGACGCGATCATCGACTGGTTCGGGCGGCACGTGTAGCCGTTAGCCAGTGACGAACACTCGGGCCCGGACGACACGGTCGCTCGGGCCCGTTCGGCTATTCGGCGGCGAAGCCGATCGAGAACGCCTCTTCGAGGTCGTGCTGCGAGTAGGCCCGGAACGCGATGTGCGTATCGGTGCTCATCACGCCGGGTACCTTCGAGATGCCGTTCGCGATGACCTCGGCGATCTGGTCAAACTCACGGACCCGGACGATGGCGATCAGGTCAACGCTGCCGGCGACCGAGTAGACCTCGCTTACGCCGGGCAGACCGGCAAGCGTCTCGGCAAGTTCGGGGATCGCGTCGTTGGCGCAGTCAATGAGGACGATCGCGGTGATCACCGGGCGCTCCTGTGCGTGCGACGAAGGTTGCGCCCATGCTAGTCGCCCCGCGTGTGGCCCGCGCGGCCGGCTCGCGCGGTCAGCTTGGCGCCGGCGCGGTCAACTTGGCGCCCACGCTCAGCTTGGCGCGCGCGCATCGACGGGCGCGCTCGTGCGCGGTCAGCTTGGCGCCTGCGTATCGACGGTGCCGTTGGCGCCGTAGCGGATGACATCGGTCAACCGTTCGTCCGGCCCGACCATCGACCCCGGCCAGACCACCGTGCGTTCGATCGAGCCGGCGACCGTCGCGCCCGCGCCGACAACCGAGTTCTTCACTGAACCGGTCACGTTCGCGTCCGGATCGACGATGCAGCCGCCCGGCGCGTGGCTTGCCGCGTCTAGGTTCGCGGCGAGGTAGTCGCGAGGCGTACCGGAGTCGAGGTACGTGCCGCGATAGTCGACGACGGTCAGCGCGCCAACCGCCTCGGCCGGTCGCCACACGGCACGCACCAAGTCGGCCGGCTCGGCGGCGAGTGCGTCGACAAGGTACCCCGGCAGGACGCTCACGCCGGCGAACCGGTACGCGCCAAACTCGGGCGTACGGTCACCGGCGGGTACGCCCAGCAGCCGTACCTGCCGACCGTCCCACCCGTCCAACAGCGCCGCGATGTCGCCGCCGTAGAGGTACGCGTCCGCGTTGGCGACCAGCACATCGCGTCCCGCGATCCACGGGCGAAGCGCCCCGAGACCACCGGCGCTGCCGAGCGGGTGAGGACCGTGCTCCACCGACACGTGGGACCGACCGCCGACATGCGCGACGATCTGGCTCGCGTGGCTCCACGCGTTCACCGCGACCGTCTGGTGGCCGGTGTACCCGAGCGCGGCGACCGTGGCGAGCGCCCGGTCGATGAGCGGTACGTTGCCGACCGGGCACAGCGCCTTCGGAGTGTCCGCCGTCAACGGTCGCAACCGAACGCCGTCGCCGGCCGCGAGCACCACCGCACACAGTGACGACGAGGATCCGACCGGCTCCGACGCGCCGCTCACTAGAACTGCGCCTCCGGATAGCCGACGTACGGCCCGATGCCATAGTGCGCCAGCAGTCGCGCGGTCGGAACGGTGAGCGGTGGCAGCGCATCGAGCCGGTGCCACGCCGCGTCGACCACCTCGCCGGCGGCAATGCGTACCGGCGTGTCGGGCGCTACGTGCGCCTCGAACACGCAGTCCACCCACCGGCCGTGCGTGTGGACGATCGCGCTCGGTTGCAGCGCGACCAGTTCGTCGGCGTCGACCCGGATGCCGACCTCTTCGTGGAGTTCACGTGCCGCCGCGTAGGCCGGCACCTCTCCGCGGTCCAGCAGTCCGCCGGGAATCGACCAGCCGTAGCCCGGCGGTTGGCGGATCAGCAGGATCCGGCCCGGTGGCGCAGCGGTCGAGTCCCGGACGAGCACCACGGCGCCGACGATGTATTTGGGCATCGCGATCCGGACGATGCGCCGCCGCGTCTTGACCGGCAGACGGTACGCAACCCGGTAGGCGGTGGCTCGCAGCCGGGCTCGTACGGTCATGTGCCAAGACCCTAGCCGCCGCAACCCGGCCGTGCGCACGGGATGCGCGGCAACACGCTCAGGCCGGCCGGTCCACGAATGCCACGAGTCGGTCGGCGACCTCCGCGGCCGCGAGGCGATGGTCGGCGACCGCGACGAGCAGCGCGCCGATGTCCGGGTATCCAAGCTCGACGGCGAGGTCGCGCAGCGGACGCTCGTTCGTGAGGCGACGCCCCTGGGTACGCAATGCCAGCGCGATGGCGCCGCGCCCGAGCTTCATGCGCTGTTCCACGGTGGCCACCGTCTCGGTCTGCGCGGAGAACCACTTCGTGATCTCGAGTCGGGCCTGCGGAGACCGTACGAAGTCGAGCCACTCACGCGCCGGGCCGGCGCCTTCGGTGGCGGCAGCGGAGGATTCGTCGACGTGGGTCCGTGCCAGTCGTGCGCGCTCGGCCGGGCCACGCGTGATGATGTCCACGACGTCACCGTCATCCAGAGCGGACGACAGCGGCGCGAGTCGGCCGTTGATGGACGCGCCGATGCACGCGTTGCCGAGGCTCGCATCGACGGTGTACGCGAAGTCGACCGGTGTCGCCCCTTCCGGCAACGACACCGCGTCGCCGGTGGTCGTGAACACGCGGATCTGCGTGTATCCGATCTCGCATCGCAGCGCGTCGAGGAACTTCGCGGCGTCGTCGACGGTTTGCTGCCAGTCGGCGACGCGGCGCAGCCACGCGAGTTGCTCCGGCGCGGTGGGCCGGCCCGGCCGGCCGGTCTGCGGATCGCGGAAGTTGGCCGCGATCCCGAACTCCGCCACGTGGTGCATCGCCTCGGTGCGAAGCAGGATCTCGACCGGCTGCTGTCCCGGCCCGACCACGGTGGTGTGCAGCGACTGGTAGCGGTTGTCCTTCGGCGTGGCGATGAAGTCCTTGAAGCGGCCGGGCACCGGACGCCAGCGGGCGTGCAGCGCACCGAGCGCCGGGTAGCACTCGTTGGCCGGGCCGTCGATCACCACAACGATGCGTGGCAGGTCGTGGTCGACCGGTACGCCGCCGGCCAGCGTGTCGCGCCAGATCGAGTAGTAGTGCCGGGGTCGCGGCCCGACCAGGGCATCGATCCGAGCCGCGGTGAGCGCCTTTCGCGCGCCAGCGATCGCCCGGTCGACGGTGCGCACGAACCCCGGCCGGTTGCGCACATGCTTGTCGATCTCGGCGAACGCGTCCGGCTCCAGCGCATAGAGCACGGTGTCCTCGAGCGCACGCTTGAGCACCTGGATGCCGAGCCGGTCAGCCAGCGGGACGAGCACGTCGAGCGTCGCCTGTGCGATGCGGATGCGGGACGCCGGCGACCGGGCGTCGATGGTACGCATGTTGTGCAGCCGGTCGGCGAGCTTGATGATCAGCACGCGGACGTCCTGCCCGGCCATCACGACCATCTTCCGGACGGTCTCGACCTCGGCGGTCTCGCCGAAGAACGCGCTGTCGAACTTCGTCACGCCGTCCACGAGCAACGCGACCGCTGAGCCGAAGTCGGTGGCCAGCGCCGGAAGCGTGTAGCTGGTGTCCTCGACGGTGTCGTGCAGCAGCGCGGCCACCAACGTTGTGGTGTCCATGCCGAGATCGGCGAGGATCTCGGCGACCGCGAGCGGATGCGTGATGAACGCGTCGCCGGTCTTGCGCAGCTGGCCGCGATGCATCTCGGCGGCCTTCTCGTAGGCAGTGCGGATGGCTCGCGCGTCGCCACGTGGATGCATGCGGCGGTGGCTGCGGATGAGTTCGGCTACCGGATCGTCGGTCTCGCCGAACGGCAGATGCAGCTGCCAGCGGCGCGGGTGCCATCGATCGAGCACGCGTTCGGGCAACTCGGTGTCGAGGCCGGCGTGCCGTGGCACGGGCGCGAGCATCGGCGGGGCCGGCGACGGCGAGGCGTTGAGATCCGTCGGGCACCTCCCGGGGCTCGGTCGGCGGCGAGCCGGCCTCCGATCGGCGGTGGACGCAGAACATCGCCGACACGGATCGACCGCTGTCGTTGGTACGCGTGGTGTGTTCTTAGCCTAATGACGTGAGTGCCCCACTTGGGGACGGTTATCTCGGTCCGAATGGACGAGTTACATAACGTGCCCGATGGGGCTTTCCGCCTGACGCAATAACGGTGTGTAACGAGCCGCACCGCCGGCGGGCAGGGCCCAGCCCTCGGACGCGGACACGAGTCTCGCGTCTGGCCGTTCGAGCCACGCGAGGATGCGCTCGGTCTCCTCGGCGGATGCCGCCGGTGTCGGGCCGGCTGCCCGGCGTACCGTCTCGGCGGCCGCGACCACGGAGGCGATGGTCGGGCCGGGATGGATCCGTGGCGGCGACGTTGCCGCGCCGGCCAGCCGGCCGTAGCGGATCACCGCGAATTCCCAGCCACCGCCGTCGGCCGGCCGCGCCGCGACGAGTTCGGCGATCCGGGTGAGCGAGTGCAGCCGTTGCATGCGAATGGTCGCGCGGAGCAACACTGCGAGCCGGTTACGCAGCGCGCCCGCCTCCTCGTAGCGGTGCGCGCCGGACAGCGTGCCGATGCGGGCCATCAGCCTCTCGATCAACGGCGAGATGTCCGCGATCGCGGCGGTTCGCAGCGGATCCACCGCGGCCACTGTGTAGTCGCCGACCGAGACACGGTGCTCGCACGGCGCGGTGCACCGCCGCAATTCGGCCAGTGCGCACGCGGCAACCGTGGTGCGCAGCGACAGCCGCAGTGCGCACGGCCGAAGCGGCAGTGCGACGTGGATCGCGTCGGCGGCCAGGCTCGCCGAACGCGGTGTGGGGAACGGCCCGAGATAAGTCGCGCGGTCGTCGACCACGCGGCGCACTACGGACAATCGTGGGTACGGCTCGTCGGTGAGCTTGAGCCAGTGCGTGCGTTCCGGGAACTTCGACCGCCGGTTGTACGGCGGCTTGTGCGCCGCGATCAGCCGCAGCTCGCGTACCTCGGCCTCCAGCGAGTGCGCGCATTCGATGGCGTCGACGCGCACCGCGGCGCCGAGCATCTCCGAGATCCGGGCACGCTTCTCGGCGGCGGTGAAGTAGGACTTGACGCGGGTCGCAATCGTCTTCGAGACACCGACGTAGAGCGGCCGGTCGTCGGCGGCGCGGAACACGTAGACCCCGGTCGTGTTCGGCAGGCCACCGGCAAGATGTCGCTTGCGCCGTTGGGTCTCGGTGACCGCCTTCTGGAATTCGATTGCGTCACCGAGCGTGAACACGCCGAAGCTGCCGAGCCGGCCGAACAGCGCGTGCAGCACGTCGATGGTGGCGCGGGCGTCGTCGAGGGCGCGGTGGCTCGGCGTACGCGTGCCGAAAAACGTCGCGAGCGTGGCAAGCCGTCGGTTGGGCACCTCGTCCGCGGTCAGCGCGCGCCGTGCGATCGCTACTGTGTCGAGCACCTTCGGCCGTGGCCACGGATAGCCGAACTTCGCGCACGCCGCCTTCAGGAATCCGACGTCGTAGGACGCGTTGTGCGCGACCCACACGGCGCCGTGCGCGAACTCGAGAAACGCGGGCAGTGCCTCCTCGAGTCGCGGCGCCGGCGCCACCATCGCTTCCGTGATGCCGGTGAGTACCGTGACGAACGGCGGCACAGGCTGGCCGGGATTTACCAGCGTGCCGAACTCGCCCAGTTCTTCACCGCCGCACGAGCGAACTGCGCCGATCTCCGTGATGCCGCAGTCCGCCGGCAGGCCGCCGGTCGTTTCGAGGTCGACCACGACAAACGTGGTCTGCCGCAGCGACACGGCGAGCGGATCGTCGAGCAGCGCGTCGAACGTCTGCTGGACGAAGTGCGCGGCCGGCCGGACCTCGGTGCGGGGGAGCAGCGCGGGATTTCGTGCCAAACCCGGAATTTGCTCCGCCAGCGCCACGCCGGCACCGTACGCATCACCTCCGACACTTCCCCGTCGTGACACGCCGTAATTTCCGGCGGTGCGGCCGCCGTGACCCGTCGTTTCGGCCGGCGACCGGCGCAAGTTGATCATGGCCGGCGAGATACCCCACGTCAAAATGGCTCGTCCGGTGCGACACTTGGCGCATGTCTGATCAGGTTGGCGACGCCCGCAACCCGGCTGGGGACCGGGTGCAGCCTGATGCCGTCACGGAGTCGGCGGCGCCGTCGTCGTCAAGCGGTCCGTCCGCGGGAGGTCCGTCGGAGGCCGGCCTGGAGGCGGGAGGTCCGTCGGCGGGCGACACCGACAGCGACCGCGGCGGAGTTGCGTCAAGCGACCCGGCGGCCGAGCCGACTCTGCCTGAGGCGGTGCGGACGCGGGTCATCGCGCTCGTGGCAGCCGCGATGGCTGGGCTGCCCGTCGCCGAGGTGCCGGTGCCATTGCGCCGCGTCGCGCGGTTCGCGCCGAATCGGCGTGCGCGTCTCGGCGGCGTCGCGATCTCCGCGCAGATCGCCACCGACCCGCTGTTCCGCCAGCGCGTCGCGGCCAAGGCGCTCGAGGATGCCGGCGAGCTGGGCAGCGCGATCGAGGCCAGCGAGTTGCCGGCGGCCGCCGATCCGGTCGACGTGGCCGCGCTTGCCTACCTGTCGCGACCGGCCGGCTGGCTCGACCTCGTCGCGTCGGCCGCCGAGTCGCTGCGTGCCGACGCCGATCTGGCCTCCGCCGCGTCGCGGGTGCGCGAGATCGAGGCGCGCGCCGCGCGCGCCGAGCACGAGCGTGCGGTTGCCAGGGTCGAGGCGGACAAGTTGCGCGCCGAGGCCGGGCGGCTGCGCGAGGAGCTGACGGCGATGCGCGACGAATATCGGGCGGCCGTCCGCGAGCTGCGCGAGGCAACCTCGCGCGAGCGACGTGCCGCCGAATTGCTGTCCATCGAGCGCGGGCGGATCACCCGCACCGCCGCCGATCACGAAGCCGAGGTACGCCGGCTGCGCACCCGACTGTCTGACGCCGAGGACGCGGCCGGTGCGACGCGCGCCGCGGCGAGCCGTGCCCGGCAGGTCGACGACGCCCGGCTGTGGCTGTTGCTGGAGACGATCGGGCAGGCGGCCAGCGGACTGCGTCGCGAGCTCGCGCTCGAGCCGGCGCAGGTGCTGCCGGCCGACGCGATCGCCGACGAATTCGCCGACCGTCCGGGTGCCAAGGATCCGGCGAGCCGTGCGCTGAACGCGAGTGATCCGGCGCGGCTGGATCAGCTGCTGTCGTTGCCGCGTGCGCACCTCATCATCGATGGCTACAACGTGACGAAGACCGGATTCGCCGACATCTCGCTCGAACAACAGCGCAACCGTCTGGTCGCGGCGATGGGCGGCATCGCGGCGCAGACCGGCGTGGAGGTGACCGTCGTGTTCGACGGCGCCGAGCGGATGGTCGGCCTGCCGTCGGCGCCACGGGGCGTACGAGTGCTGTTCTCCCGCAAGGGCGAGCTCGCCGACGAACTCATCAGGCGGCTGGTGCGCGCCGAACCGGCCGGTCGACCGGTGATCGTGATATCCACCGATCGCGAGGTCGCGGACGGCGTTCGTCGGCACGGCGCCTACCCGCTGCCGTCCGAGACGCTGCTGCGGCGCATGAACCGGGGCTAGTCGCTACGCTAGCCCGCGTGAGTTCCCGCGACTGGGCCGGCGTCGTGCTCGGCCTGCTGGCGGCTGCGTTCGGCGCATTGATCGCCGGCACGGTGCCGCGGCGAGTGGGGCCGCCGACGCGCGCGGACCAACTGGCCGCACTCGACGAACTTCCGGCCGACCAGGTGGCGCGCGGCCGAGCATTCGCGGCGGCGCGACGCCCAGCGAGCTATGGGTCGATCGTGGTGTCGGTCGGCCTGCTGCTTGCGCTCGGGCTGACGACCGCCGGCTCACACGTCGTGACGGCGGCCGGGTCGATCGCGGGCGGCGGCTGGTACGCCGACGGCATCCTTGGTGGACTCGCGCTTATCCTCGCGTCGTCGGTCGCGACGCTGCCGTTCGCGGCGTGGCGCCATCGCGTGTCGCGTGCCTACGGTCTGGCGACGCAAGGTTGGCGTGGCTGGGCGGTGGACGTGCTGAAGGGCTACGCGGTGTCGATCGTGCTCGGTGGTCTCGCGCTCGCCGGGTTCTTCGCGGTGGTACGAGCGGCGCCAAGTACGTGGTGGGCGTGGGCCGCGATCGGCGCGGCATCGCTCGTCGTCCTGCTGTCCTTCGTGGTACCCGTCGTCATCGAACCGATCTTCAACAAGTTCACGCCGATGGGCGACTCGGCATTGCGTACGGAGTTGCTGGCGCTCGCCGCGCGGGACGCCGTACCGGTGCGGGACGTACTCGTCGCCGACGCGTCCCGGCGTACCAAGGCGGTCAACGCGTACGTCTCCGGGTTCGGCGCCACCCGTCGCATCGTGGTGTATGACACGCTGCTCGATCGCGCTACCGAGGCGGAGGTCACCAGCGTCGTCGCGCACGAACTCGGGCACGCCAAGGACCGGGACGTGGTCACGGGTACGGCGGTCGGCGCACTCGGTACGGCAGCCGGCGTGGTCGCGGTGTACGTCGTCGGCGGATGGACCGCGTTGGTACGTGGCGCCGGCGCGCCGGACATCGGTGATCCGCGTGCGCTCGCATTGCTGATGGCGATCGCGGCCGTCGCGGGCCTGGCCAGCATGCCGTTGCAGAATCTGCTGTCCCGCCGCGTCGAGGCGCGCGCCGACGCCCACGCGCTCGCGCTGACCCGGGACGCCGAGACATTCGGGCGCATGCAAGCGCGGCTCGCTGAAGCCAACCTCGCCAACGTCGACCCGAGCCGGTTCGAGTACGTCATGTTCGCGAGCCACCCGACCACCGTGCAACGGATCGCGGCGGCCCGCGTGTTCGGTCGAGACGCGGACGCGTCGGGCGTACCGGCGTGACGAAGGGTTCGCCGGCGTGACCAAGACGTTGCTTGTCACGAACGACTTTCCGCCCCGACCGGGCGGCATTCAACAGTTCGTGCACAACCTCGCGGTCCGCCAGCCACCCGGCTCGGTGGTCGTCTACTGCTCGCGATGGCGCGGCTTCGAAGAATTCGATGCGGCACAACCGTTCCCGGTCATCCGGGAGGACACCACGGTGCTTCTGCCGACGCCGACGGTGGCCCGCCGAGCCGCCCGGATCGCGCGCGAGCACGGCTGCGACACGGTGTGGTTCGGCGCGGCGGCACCGTTGGCATTGCTCGCCGACGGACTGCGCAAGCGCGCCGGCATCGAGTGGGCGGTGGCGCAGACGCACGGCCACGAGGTCGGGTGGGCTGCGCTGCCGGGCGGGCGGGCCGCACTCAAACGAATCGCTCGCGGTGTCGACGTGGTGACCTACCTGAGTGGCTATCAACGCGCCCGGCTCGCCCCACTCATCGAGCCCCGCGCTGCGTTGCGCCACCTCGCGCCGGGCGTGGACGTCGACGCGTTCCGTCCAGACGTGGACGGAACGGCGGTGCGCACCCGGTACGGGCTCGGCGAGCGGCCGGTCGTCGTCTGCGTTTCGCGACTCGTGCCGCGCAAGGGGCAGGACACGCTGATCCGAGCGTTCCCGGAGGTACGGCGGCAGGTGCCGGACGCTGCGCTGCTGATTGCCAGCGGTGGCCCCTACCGCGGTCGGCTCAAGGCGATGGCACGCGACTCGGGCGTCGGCGAGCACATCGTGTTCACCGGATCGGCCCGCTACGAGGAACTGCCTGAGTATTACGCGGCTGGCGACGTGTATGCGATGCCGTGCCGGACCCGGGGCGCGTTTCTCAAGATGGATGGCCTCGACGTTGAGGGACTCGGCATCGTTTATCTGGAGGCGTCGGCCAGCGGCAAACCCGTCGTGGCGGGCGACTCCGGCGGCGCGCCGGATGCCGTCGTCGACGGCCAGACCGGGTACGTGGTCGGTGGCCGTGACGTGGACACGCTCACCAAGCGGCTCGTGGAGCTACTGACCGACCGTGACGGGGCCGCGCGGATGGGCGCCGCCGGCCGGGCGTGGACCGAGGCGGAGTGGCGCTGGGATCAGCAGGCGGCACGCATGACACGACTGCTGGAGCGGCGCGTGCCGTAGTGGTTGGACTGAGCGGCTAGAACTGAGCGGCTAGAACTTCGGTGTGTCCGGCGCCTCGAGAAGGCCAAGCCGCAGAGCGGTCATCAGCGCCTGCGCCCGGTTCGCCGCACCGAGCTTCTCGTAGAGCTTGGAGATGTGCGTCTTCGCCGTCGACTCGCTCACGAACAACTGCTTCGCGATGCCGGCCACGCTCATGCCGTCGGCGAGCAGCCGCAGCACCTGGCCCTCGCGGGGGGACAACTGCGGCCCGCTCGGCGCAAGCCGGCGCTTCATCGCCTCGGCCAGATCGGCGGCGGTGAACGCGCTCGGTGCCGATGCGGCGTGCCGCGCGGCCGCGACCACCTCGTCGGCGGGCGCTGTCTTCGGTACGAACGCGCTAGCGCCGGCCTCGAGGGCGCCGAATAGTTGGTCGTCGCCGGCATACATGGTGAGCACCACGATGCCCATGGTGCTGCTTGCCTTGCGCAGCGCGCGGGTGGCTTCCAGGCCGCTGCCGTCGGGGAGCCGGAGATCCATGATCACCACGTCGGGCTGCAGGTTGCCGGCCTGCCGCACCGCCTCCGCGGCGGTGGCCGCCTCGCCGATCACCTCGAACTGGCGGTCGCGCTCGAACGCGTGCCGCAGGCCCTTTCGGATCAGATCGTGGTCATCTACGAGCAGCACGCGCGTGCGAGCGATGGGGGTCGTGCTGGTGGACATGGCCGGTTGACTCTCCTTTACTTCGTGGCGCTTGAGGAACGACGCCTTGCGGCTGGGCTACGCATTGGCGCTTCTCACACGGGGTGATGTTCCTATCACGATCGCCACCGTTGTGCCACACGGGTCCCGCGGTCGGATTTCCAACCGACCCCGGATACGTTCCGCTCTCTCTGCCATGATCGCAAGACCATAGCGTCCGTCCGGGCGCTGGTCAGCCATGCCGCGACCATCATCTGAGACTTCGACTTGCGCGAATGGCGGGTCAACGGCGCACGTGACCCAGAGGTTTTCCGCCCCGGCGTGTTTGCGCGCATTCGTAATTGCTTCTTGCGCGATGCGCAACAATTCGCCCTCCACGGCGGCGGGCAATCGGGCCGTCGATTCGTCGAGAGACATGTGCACGCGGAGGCCGCCGGAGGCGCCAACGGTGCGGGCATATTCGGAGATCGCGGCGGCGAGGCCGCCATGCCGGTCGACCTCGCTGCGGAGCTCGAACAGCGAGAGCCGAAGCTCGGTGATGACGCGCGTGACCTCGCCGCGCAGCGTCCGAAGCTCACCCGCGGCGTCGTCGGCCTCGTCGGGGAGGACAGCCAGCGCGTTGTCGATGCCGTAGCCGACCATCACCAACTCCTGCGCGACACCGTCGTGGATCTCGCGGGCGAGTCGCTGGCGCTCCTCGTTGGTGGCAAGCGTGCGGACCTCGTCGAAGAGGAGCGCCGCCTCCAGCCGAAGCGCCGCCGGCGCGGCAAGCGTGGAGACGCGGTTGATGATGTGCCGCGGGTACGCCCGCCCCGCGTCCGTCTCGAGGGTCAGCAGTCCGACGGTACGGACGCCGGCGATCAGCGGTACCACGAGCGTCGATACGTCGCCGCCCGGATGGGTACGGGCCTGTGACGCGCTGCCGGTCTGCGGAAGCTGGTTGGCCCACGCCTCGGAGATGAGCGAGTCCGCGTCGAGCGAGGTCTCCCAGTCGACTCGGGTCGCGCCCGCCTGGGCGAGCACGACGAGACGGTTTCCGCCGCCGGCACACATCACCGCCGCCCGATCCGAGCGGGCCACCTCGCGTACGTCGTCGAGGAGATGCTCGGCGAGACTGCCCGGGTCAAGTGTCGCGCCGGGCAGTTGGCGGGCCACCGTACGCAACTGGGTCAACAGCCGCGTCGCCTCAGCGTACGGCTGCGGTCGCTCTCGCCGCCCGGCCAGCAGGCTCCGGAACGCGTACCCGGTTGCGGCCGCCACGGCGGCGAGCAGCAGCCACTCGACCGCCTCGATCAGGTATCCGCGATCCGAGATGCGATCGTCGAGCAAGCCGAGGCCAGCGAGCATAGCGGCGGCGAGCACCAGCAGCCACACAACTTCGAGCCGCCGACGCCGCAGCGCCGCGGCCACCGGGGGCACCATGAGATAGGGCAACATCGCACCCGCCGCGGCACCAGCCGGCGCGAACATTCCCGGATGGGCGTAGCGAACCGCGAAGTCGGCGCCCAGGCAGGTGATCACGACCTCGGCGGCGCGGCCGATCTCGGTGAGTCTCAGCGGTGGCGGCACCCACAGCGCGGGCAGTGCCGCGACGATGAGCGCGCCGCTGAACGCGAAGATCCACGGCGAGCCGGTGGCGAGCAAGCCGAGCACGGTGACGAGGGTGAGCACGGCCAGGCGGCCGACCAGGATCAGCCCGCGCGAGATGATCTGCGGATCGGCGGGCTGTGACGCGTCGGTCAGGTCGGCGCCCGTCCACATCGAGGCGAGCCGTTGCTGGGTTGCCGGGCGGGCGCCAGCGGACAGCGACGGCGGCTCGGCGGACGCCGTCGATGGCGCAGCGCCGACATCTTCGATGGCCGACCCAGCGTCCGACCGGGTCACGTCGCCCAGACCGTCGAGCGCGACGCGGTCGGCTGACGTCGACGGGCCGGACGCATTGGGCACGTCCGAGCGCCCGTCCGGCATCGGCCAGTCGCGGTCGGGTTGGTCAGGCGTAGATCGCGGCGATCTCGTTGGCGTACTCCTTCATCACCACGCCGCGCTTGACCTTGAGCGACGGCGTCAGCTCCCCGGTCTGCTCGGTCCAGTCTCGGGCCAGCACGCGGAAACTCTTGATCGCTTCGGCATGCGAGACCGCCTTGTTTGCCTCCGCGATGGCCGCCTCGACGGCGGATCGCAGCGCCGGGTCGTCCAGCCTATCGGCAACCGTGGTGCCCTCGGGCCAGCCGTTGTCCGCGGCCCACTTCGGCCACGCCTCGTCGTCGATGGTGATCAGCGCGGCGATGAACGGCTTGCCGTCGCCGATGACCATGCACTGGCTGATCAACGGATGCGCCCGGACGCGATCCTCCAGCACCGCCGGGGCAACGTTCTTGCCGCCCGCGGTGACGAGCAGTTCCTTCTTGCGTCCGGTGATCGTCAGATATCCGTCCGCGTCGAGCGAGCCGAGGTCGCCGGTGTGGAACCAGCCGTCCGCGAGCGCTTCCGCCGACGCCTCCGGGTTGTTCCAGTAACCGCTGAATACGAGGTCGCCCTTGATGAGGATCTCGCCGTCGTCGGCGATCCGGATCGTGACGCCGGGCAGCGGTCGGCCGACCGTACCGAGCTTGATCTCGTTTTCGAGGTTTACCGCCGCGGCCGGTGAGGTCTCGGTCAGCCCGTACCCCTCATAGACCGTGACGCCGATGCCGCGGAAGAAGTGCGCGAGCCTGGACCCGAGCGACGCCCCACCGGAGATGGCCGCGGTGCATCGACCGCCGAGCGCCGCGCGGAGCTTCGTATAGACAAGGCGGTCGAAAAGCCCGTGCCAGGCCCGCAACGCGAGGCGCGGCCCACGCGGCGAGTCGAGCGCCTCGCTGTATGCCACCGCGACGCGGTCGGCCCGATCGAAGATCGCGCCACGGCCGTCCGCGTGTGCCCGTTGCCGCGCCGTGTTGTGGACCTTTTCGAACACGCGCGGTACGGCGAGCACGAACGTCGGTCGGAAGTCGCCCAGTTCCGCGACGAGGTTCTTGACGTCGGCGGTGTGCCGGGTGCGCACGCGGCCCGCGACGACGCCGATTTGAATCAGCCGCGCAAAGGAGTGGGCGAGCGGCAGGAACAGCAGGGTGCTCGCGCCCTCGCGGAAGAGGTTGTGGAGGCCGGGGATGGCGTTGGCGATGTCGGCATACATGTTCCGGTGGGTGAGCGTGCAGCCCTTCGGCCGGCCGGTCGTGCCGCTCGTGTAGATGATCGTCGCGAGGTCGTCGGCGCCGATCGCGCTTCGCCGCTCGGCAATCGCGTCGTCGGGCACGGCGGCGCCGCGCTCGACGAGGTCCGCGATCGCGCCCGACTCGATGCTCCACATCTCGCGCAGGCTCGTGCCGGTCCTTGCCTCGTCCACCGTGGCGGCGTGGTCGGCGGTCTCCACGAAGCACGCCACCGCGCCGGAATCCGCGAGGATCCACGCGACCTGTTCGGCGCTGGACGTCTCGTAGATCGGCACGGTGACTCCGCCGGCCGACCAGATCGCGTAGTCGATCAAGGTCCACTCATAGCGGGTACGGCTCATCAGGCCGACGCGGTCGCCGGGTGCGATCCCGACCGCTACCAGTCCCTTGGCGAGCGCGAGCACCTCGTCGCGGAACTCCGCGCACGTGACGTCTTGCCAGCCGGCATCCGTACCGCGACTGAACTGTACGACGTCCGGTGCGGCAAGGGCGTTGTCCCACACCGGATCGGTGAGGTTCACGGTGTCGGCGACGGTCACCACGGGTGGCACGGAGAACTCACGCACCCGGGACCTCCTCTGCGTGGTTGCGACGCCCGGCGGTTGGTGGAGCGCCTGCGCCGGTACGACAAAACGTACCTGCTCGTCCTGGCGAGCGTCGGTCGGCACGGCTGGTGAACCCGTTGGCGAGCCGCGCGATCGGGCCATGGCGGCCACGCGGTAGCCTGCGGGGCATGGCGGACAGTTCCACCCAGTCGATCGTGATCGGTGCGCCACCGGCACGGATCGCCGACGTCATCTGTGACTTCCCGCGCTATCCCGAGTGGGTTTCCGCGGCGCGCTCGGTGGACGTCGTCGAAGAATACGAGGACGGGTACGCGAGCCAGGTGCGCTTCGTGATCGACGCCGGAGTGTTCCAGGACGAGTACACCCTCGCGTACGAGTACGCCGACGACATCTCGCGCATCGAGTGGCATCTGGTCCGCCCGTCCCGCGTACAGAAGGCGCAGACCGGCTCCTACGAGATCGCGGACAACGGCGACGGCAGCGCAACGGTGACGTACGAGCTGTCGGTCGAGTTGTCGATCGGCATGATGGGGATGTTCAAGCGCAAGGCCGAGAAGGTGATCATGGACACGGCACTCAAAGAGTTGAAGCGCCGCGTCGAAGCGAAGGCCGGGACACCATGAGCAGGCGTGACGAAAGTCCGCTCGAGTCCGCTCGCGAAGAGGCCGAGCGCCTGATCGCCGCGGCGCTGGCCGCTGCCTCGTTCGCCACCCGCCAGGCGCGCCGAGCGGCACGCGATCGCGACCGCCGCGCCGACTACGCGCGCGCCTCCGAACGGCGCCGCGATGCCCGCGACGCCGAGTCCGGGCGGGGACTGGACGACCTCGGTCGCGATCTTGCCGGCTTGGCGAGCGCCGCGACTCGAATTGTCAGCGACTGGGTCGGCTCGGATCGAGACCGTGACGCTCGACGTGAGGACACCTGGGACGAGCCCGCGCCGCGACGCCGCGACGAGTACGACGACCGCGAGGATCACCCCGCCCAAGCCGCGCCCGCTGGTCACCACTTCGCGACCGGCTCGGAGGCGTGCTGTTCCTGCCCGGTGTGCCGGGCGATCGACTTCGTCCGGGAACCGTCGCCGGATTTCGTCGAGCGGATCGCAAGCGGCGCAGGCGATGTGGCCTCCGGCGTGGCGTCCATGCTCCGCGCGGTCGGCGACGTGACAGGCGTCGGCCGGCGCGGACGCGGGCCGCACCGTGACTCGTACGACCGGCGTCCGGCGCGTCCCGCGCAGTCCTCGCCAGCGCCGCCGCCACACGCGGCCACGACCGGCGAGCCGACCGTCGACGACACGAATGTTGACGGCCTGAATGTTGACGAACCGGGGAGTAGCGAACCGGCGCACACGGTGTCCGCGCCGCCGCCCGGTGCACAGTGGTCCGGCGGCTCCGACTTCGCCAGCGTGTGGCAGGCGGCGACCCGGGCGCCAATGACCGACCCGCCCAAGCGCGCTCCACATACACCCAAACCGATGGCAAAGAAGGCGGTCAGGGCCCCGATGACCGGACCGCCGCCACCCGACGTGCGATCGTTCGAAACGCCGGCCGGTCCTTCGAAGACGGACACCCAGAAGTCGGGCGCGGAGAAGTCGGGAGCGGAGAAGTCCGGCGCGGAGAAGCCGGGAGCGGACGCCGCGAGCCAAGGCGACGCGAAGCCGGGCGAAGCGAAGGACGGCCCGTCTGGCACGGCCAAGAAGACGGCGCCCGCCGCCATCGCGCGCCGTACCACAACCGCGCGCACTACGACGAAGGCCGCCAAGACCACCGCCGTCACGCCATCGGCGGCAAAGCGCGCGGCACGGTCCCAGGCTGCCACTAGCCAAGTCCCCTCAGCGGGTCGCTCAGGATCGTCGAAGGTGGCGACCCCGGCAACCAAGGCCGCATCAAAGAAGGCGGCGACCCCACCGGCCAAGGCGCCAACGAAGAAGGTGACGGCAAAGAAGGCGACGGCCGCGAAGACGGCGGCCCGGTCGGCCGCCCCCGGCAAGGCTGCGAGACAGCCCAAGGCCGCCACAACGTCCAAGGCCGCCAAGGCTGCTACAAGGTCCAAGGCTGCCAAGGCGACCAAGCGAGCGTGAGTTAGGCGCGGTCGGCTCGGGCGACGTCCGCGGAGCGGCCGCGTTCACGGCGTGCGGCGCGGCGACGCCGACTCGGCACAAGGCGCCACGGCCGGGTCGGCGAACCGCTAATCTTGCGCGAGCCACCATCGCGGTGCCGTAGCCACCGCACGGAAGGGAACGCGCGTGTCGTTGACCATCGGAGTCGACATCGGCGGGACGAAGGTCCTGGCCGGGGTGGTGCACGAAAATGGCGAGGTGGTCGCGCGGGCGCGCCGGGACACGCCCGCGACCAGCCCGGCGGACACCTTGGACCGCATCGTCGAGGTGGTCGAGGAACTCGTCGCGAAGCACGAGGTGACCGCGGTCGGCATCGGTGCCGCCGGATGGATCGACGCGAGCCGGTCCACCGTGTTGTACGCGCCGAATCTCGCGTGGCGCAACGAGCCGCTGCGCGACGAGGTGGCCAAGCGTACGAAGCTACGGGTGGTCGTGGAGAACGACGCGAACGTGGCCGCGTGGGCGGAGTTCCGATTCGGTGCCGCGAAGGACGCGGACGACTCGATGGTGATGTTCACGATCGGCACCGGCATCGGCGGTGGCATCGTGCTCGGTGGCGAGGTGGTGCGCGGCGCGCACGGGATCGCCGCCGAACTCGGCCACGTCCTCGCGGTGCCGGACGGCCATCCGTGCGGTTGCGGCAGTCGCGGCTGCCTCGAGCAGTACGCGAGCGGCAAGGCACTGACGCGCTTTGCACAGGAGGCGATCGAGCGCGACTCGGTGGCCGGTGCCCGACTTCTGCAGGAGGCCGGCGGGGACGTCACCAAGGTGACCGGCGTCATGGTCACCGAGGCCGCGCAGGACGGCGATCTGCTCGCGCTCGGCGCGTTCGAGAATGCGGGCACCTGGCTCGGCCGCGGATTGTCCGATCTTGCGCAGATCCTTGATCCTCAAGTGATCGTCGTCGGCGGCGGCGTGATCGAAGCGGGCGATCTGCTGCTCGCGCCGGCCCGCCGCGCATACGTCGAGCGGCTTGCGCAGCGCGCGAACCTGCCGGTCGCTCCGATCGTGGCGGCCGCGATGGGCAACACCGCGGGCGTCGTCGGCGCCGCGGATCTCGCTCGGCGCTAGGCACCACATGGACGATGGCCCCGCCGTGCCCGAACCGGCCGCGGCCGGCGCCGTCACGCTCCGGGTGATGTCGTACAACGTGCACGGGCAGCGTGACGATCGCGGCGCGCTCGCGTCGGTGGTGCGCGAAGTCGCGCCGGACATCGTGGTGGTGCAGGAGGCGCCGCGTCGATTTCGGTGGCGCGCGCGGAGTGCGGAACTCGCCCGCTCGTGGCGCATGCTGTACGCCGCCGGCGGCCTGCCATCGCTCGGCAACCTGATCGTGACGACGCATCGGGTACGGGTCCGCGACTCGTGGTGCTTGCGCTACCCCTTGACGCCCGGCCGCCACCTGCGTGGTGCGGTGTTCGCGCGCTGCTCCGTCGGCGCCGCGACATTCGTGGTCGCCGGCACTCATCTCGCGACCGACGACGTCGAGCGGGTCGGCCAGGCACGAATATTCGCTGACGAGTGCGCCACGGTGACGGAGCCGGTGCTCGTGGCTGCGGACGTGAACGAGACGGCGGGCGGAGCGTCGTGGTCGATCCTCGCGCGCGGTTTCGTCGACCCGGCCGCCACGCTCGGCAAGGATGGCCTCGCCACGTTTCCGGCTGGCGCGCCGACCCGTCGGATCGACGCCGTGTTCGTCGATTCTCGGTGCGCGATCGAGGCGTACGACGTGGTGGCGACCCCGGCCGCGCGCGCCGCGAGCGATCACTTGCCGGTGGTCGTCGGCGTACGTGTGCCGACGTGACGCACCGCGTACCCGCATATGCCCTTGATCTTGGCCGGTGACCGGTAGCGTGTCTTGCCGGAGCGCCCGGCGGGCCCGCTATGCGACGCCACGGACGCGACCATTCGCCTATCATGTCGTCGACTTCGAGGAGGGCTGACCAGATGCCCGACAAACGGGATATGCACCAGGCGAAGAGTCACCGAAGCGGCAAGAACAAGCATCGCAACGACCCGCCGCGCGGCAAGGTCCGCGCCCAGGCATCGATGCCCGGTGCGACC
>DASTMZ010000037.1:0-11107 GCA_035713725.1 Micromonosporaceae bacterium | reverse complement strand
GCCGGCGCGCTCACGCTCACGAGCATCGCGCTGCTCTACCTGATCCCCGTCGTGATCGCGGCCGGCATCGGCGGCACCTGGGTGGGACTCGCCGCCGCGATCGCCTCCGATCTGCTGCTCAACTGGTTCTTCGTGCCGCCGTATCACACGCTCACCGTCGACCGCCGCGACAACCTGGTGGCGCTGCTGGTCTACGTACTCGTCGCGGTCGCCGTCGCGGTCGCGGTAGATCTCGCCGCCCGGCAACGTGCGGCGGCCGCTCGCAGCGGTGTCGAGGCGCAACTGCTCGGTCGCATCTCGGCCGCGCCGGTCGAGGGCGATTCGGTGCCGCGCCTGCTCGGCTATGTCCGGGATACGTTCGCGATGCGTACGGTGGCGCTGCTGGAACGAGGCGACGACGGCGTCGAGCACGTAGTGGCGTCGGTCGGCCCGGACGTGGACACGTCGTCTGCGCGGCTGTCCGCTCCGGCCGGCGAGGGTCGGCGTCTGGTCGCCGTCGGGCCTGAGTTGTTTGGCGAGGACCGCCGGCTGCTCGTACGGCTCGCCGCCGCGGCCGCCGGCACACTCGAGGCGAGCCGCCGGGCCACGCAGGCGGCCGAGTTGGCCGAGGTGGACCGCGTCCGTACGGCGATCCTGGCGGCCGTCGGGCACGACTTGCGTACCCCACTTGCCAGCATCAAGGCCGCCGCGTCGAGCCTGCGTGCGCCGGATGTCGCGTTCAGCGAGGAGGACCGCGCCGAGCTCGTCGCCACCATCGACGAATCGGCCGACCGCCTCGACGACCTCGTCGAGAACCTGCTCGCGATGAGCCGACTGCAAGCGGGCGTACTGTCCGTTCACCCGAGCCCGGTAGCCCTCGACGCGGTCGTCGCGCACGCACTTCGCCACATACCCACCGATGCCGACGTCACCGTCGCGGTCGGTGACGATCTGCCGTACGTGATGGTCGACCCCGGTCTGCTGGAACGCGTGGTGGCAAACCTGGTGAGCAACGCGGTAAAGGCCGCGGCCGGTCGACCGGTCACGGTGCGTGCCGCGCGTTCCGGCACCACCGTCCAACTGTCGGTGATCGACCACGGTACGGGCATCCGCGCGGCCGATCGTGAGCGGTTGTTCCAACCGTTCCAGCGCCTCGACGACCGGCGCGCGGACGGCGGACTCGGTCTCGGGCTCGCCATTGCCCGCGGCTTCACCGACGCGATGGGCGGCGCGCTGGCGCCGTCGGACACCGCGGGCGGCGGTCTGACGATGACCGTCACGCTGCCGCTCGCGTCCGGACACGACGATGGTGGCGCGCCGTGACCCGCATCCTCGTGGTCGACGACGACCCGGCGTTGCTGCGCGCACTGCGGATCAACTTGACGGCGCGCGGATACACGGTCGATCTGGCGCGCGACGGCACGACCGCGCTCGCCGCCGCGACCAAACACCCGCCGGACCTCATGATCGTCGACCTCGGCCTGCCGGACATGGACGGCGTCGACGTGATCGGCGGGGTACGCGGATGGCTCCAAGTGCCTGTCATCGTGCTGTCGGCTCGGCATCTGGAACCGGCGAAGGTCGCGGCACTCGACGCCGGTGCTGACGACTACGTGACCAAGCCGTTCGGCATGGACGAACTACTGGCCCGCATCCGGGCGGCGCTCCGCCGGGTGGCGCCAGCCGGGCTGGCGGAGACACCGGTCACCGTCACCGACGCGTTCACTGTCGATCTCGGCGCGCGGCGGGTCATCCGCGACGGCGCTGACGTTCGGCTGACGCCGACCGAATGGCATCTTCTCGAGGTGCTCGTACGCCATCCGGGCAAGCTCGTCAGCCAGCGGCAGCTATTGCAGGAAGTGTGGGGTCCCCGCTACGAGTCGGAGACGAACTATCTCCGCGTCTACGTCGCGCAGTTGCGCGCGAAGCTGGAACCGGATCCGTCGACGCCGCGATATCTGATCACCGAGCCGGGCATGGGCTACCGATTCGAGCCGTGATGCGACAACCATCGGGCCGGACGGCCAAGGAACGCGCCGAGTCGGTCGACGGCCACGGTGACTGAGTCGCGCTCGGCGGCCGAGAGGTCGCGTGACACATCCATCTTGACGTCGATGGCCTGGGTGCCGGCCGCGAAGCGCCACGACCCGGCCACCATGCCGTCGATCAGCACCGTGCTCCATCCCGGCCGCAACGTCGCAGCGCCCGTCGGGGCGAGGATGCCGCGGCTTTCCGAATAGCCCATGAGAACCTCGTCGTAGCACTGGACGAGATCGACGGTCGGCGAGGCCGGTGGCTCAAGCACCGTCGCAGTGTTGCTGCCGGTCGACTCTGAAGCAGCGAGTGACCAGTACGCCAAGCCGTCGATCTCTTCGACGATCACGTCATCGCGAATCAGGTCGACGCCTCGACGAGCGTCGGTGACGGTCAGCGATGCCCAGGCGCAGTAGTCCTTGAGCGTGGCCGGCCCGCGCATGCCGAGGTAGCGCCGGCTCAACTCGGCCAGCGCCTCGTCGTCGTTCGGTGTCGGACCGGGCGCGACGCGAGCGTCGAACAACGCATAAGTCTGCTGCCTGCCTTGCATCGCACCGCTGACGATGACGGCGTCGAGCTCGGCGCTCATCAACACGGCCCAGAACGCCGGGCCGGCCGTCGGCAGACCGGCCTCGGCGAATGCGGTCGCGAGCTCCCGACGGGTGGCGTGATGCCCGTCGCCGAGAACCTTGTCGAGCACGCGACGACTATCCGCGACGGTCCTGTCGTCCACGCCGGTGTTCCGGTATTGAAAGGCGTTCGCTCGGTGCACCCGCGGCGCCGACGCGCGCAGCATCCAGCGCAGGTCGGCCGCGTGGACGAAGTGCCAGGTCGGTCGCAGAATGTGAGTCCGCAACAGCGTGCCGGACTCGAACGCGGCATCGACATCGGCGACCGTGACGCCGCTCGCCCGCTGCGCCAGCGCCCACTTCGCCGGCGCGAACTCCTGCGCCTGCATCGCGCCGAGACCACGGATCACCTCGTCCAGCGAGCCGGCCGGTCGGCCCCACAGACGATGTCCGTGCATGCGGCGCGTCACGAGGTCGGTCGGTTGGCTGTCGGCCGGTTCGCGGGAAATCCGTCTGCGCTCGGTCGGCGTGGTCGGCGTGCGCGGCATCGCCCGAGCGTATCGGTGCGGTCCGACGCCACCGGCCGGCGATCTCGCTCCGGAGTCGTTCATCCGACCGGTGGAAACGCCGCGCGGAGCCCCGAACCATCGCATCCGGATTGAACAGGGCAAACAAGTCATACCGAGCATCGATCGGATCGCGCCATCAGCGCGACGGCGCGCGCGACGGTGATATCCGGCCACCCCGTGGTCAGTTACCCTTGCCCCCGTGAGCACGAGGAAGCCGCTGCGCGCGAGGCTGGCGTCGTCGGTGTCGCGGGGCGCCGCCGCGCTGTCCCGGGTCACCGGACGCGGCGACGGCTCGGTGATCGGCGGCCGGCTCGGACTCATGATCGACCCCCGCCTGCTGGCGAACCTCTCGGCCGGTCGCGACATCGCGCTGGTCTCGGGTACGAACGGGAAGACCACCACCACCCGCCTGACCGCCGCGGCTCTGGGAGTGCTCGGAGACGTCGCGACAAACTCGCTCGGCGCGAATATGCCCAGCGGGCACACGTCGGCGCTCGCACGTGCCGGGCGTACCCCGTACGCGGTGCTCGAAGTCGACGAGCATTACCTGCCCGAGGTGCTGTCGTCGACCAAGCCACGTGTCGTCGCGCTGCTGAACCTGAGCCGCGATCAGCTCGACCGTGCGAAGGAGGTCGCCATGCTGGCCGACCTCTGGCGCCGTACGCTGCTGGCCCACCCGGTCCGCGTGGTGGCGAACGCGGACGACCCGATGGTCACCTGGGCGGCGTATGCTGCTGCCGACGCTGGCGCCGGAGTCACGTGGGTGGCGGCCGGGCAGCGTTGGCACGACGACTCGTGGGTGTGCCCGCAGTGCGGCTCGCACATCATGCGCGTCACCGAACTGGCCGACGCTCCGGAAGTGGAGGCGACGGCCGCAAGCGCGGATGCGTCCGCCGACGTCACCGCCGCGGCACAGCCGGCGGTCGAACCAGCGGTGATTGACAAGTCAGCAGCCGACACGGCCGGCCTCGATCCGACCGACCAGGAGCCCGCGACAGAACCGGCGACGCCGGACATGACGGCGGCCGATCCGGTTGACGGAGCCGCGCGGTCGGACGACCCAACAGCGGACGACGCATCGGCCGCACCGTCGAAGCCGGGCTCGGCAAAATCGCGCAAGACACGCGCCGTTCCGGCGTCGCGGCCGCCCGCGCACCAGACCGATGCCACACCGAACGAGACAGGCACCGACCAAGGCACCGGCAAGCCCGAAGGCGCGTTGACCTCCGATGGTGTCGCAACTCCGAACGGCGTACGCCCATTGACGAGAGTCGACGAGCGTACGGTGCTGATGCCGACCGTACCCGTGCCGGACGCGACGAATCCGGCCGGCCGCCCGGCTGGTACCCCGCCCGGTGACGTGGCACCGATCCTCGCGCCGGTGGCCGCGCCGGACACCGTACCGGTCACTGCCATGACCGCGAGCGCCGAACCGCCACCGGCCACCGAGACCTCCGACGGCCGGGACGACGCGCGCGGCGACACCGACCAGGGCGTGATGATCGCGACGCACGCCGGACTGATCCCGGCCAACGCGTCACGGGCACCGACCGGTGGGTTCGGCGGCCAGGGCGGGCGCCCTTCAGTGCCGGACGCCGACGACTGGTGGTGCACCGGTTGCTCGCTGCGCCGCCCGACGCCGCAGTGGCGAGTCGTGGGCGACGCGGTGATCGACACGCAGGGCCGGGCACACGTTGTCACGCTGCAACTGCCCGGACGGGTCAATCGCGCGAACGCGGCCACTGCGCTCGCGGTGGCGGCCGAGTTCGGTGTCGACCCGGCGCTCGCCGTTCCGAGGCTGGGTCAGGTCGCGTCGGTCGCGGGCCGGTATGCCTTGGTACGCCGGGACGGCCGTACCATCCGGCTGCTGCTGGCGAAGAACCCGGCCGGCTGGCTCGAGGCGTTCGACATGGCCGAGGACGCGCCGACGTTGCTGTCCATCAACTCCCGCGATCCGGACGGGCTCGACACGTCGTGGCTTTTCGACGTCGACTTCTCGCCGCTGCGCGGACGTACCGTGCTCATCACCGGCGAGCGCGCGTTCGACCTCGCGGTTCGCTTGGACGTCAACGAGATCCCGTTCACCTACGTCCGCTCGTTCGACGACGCGCTGCGCCAAGTCCCGGCCGGCCGCGTCGAGGTGATCGCAAACTACACAGCGTTCCAGGACATTCGAGCGGAGTTGGACCGTGTCAACTGAGAGCGCGCTCCGCGTCATCTGGGTCTATCCGGATCTGCTGTCCACCTACGGCGACCGCGGCAACATGTTGATCCTGGAGCGCCGGGCGCGAATGCGCGGTCTGCCGGTGGAGACCGTCGAGGTGCGCTCCGACGAACCCGTGCCCACCAGAGGCGACATCTATCTGCTCGGCGGCGGCGAGGACGGTCCACAGGCCCTCGCGGCGCAACGCCTGAACGACGATCGCGGCCTGCACCGCGCGGTCGATCAGCGTTCCGTGGTGTTTAGTGTGTGCGCCGGATATCAGTTGCTCGGCACATCGTTTTTCGCCAAGGGCGCCAAGCACGCCGGGCTCGGCCTGGTCGACATGTCCAGCGACCGTGGTAAGACGCGCGCGGTCGGCGAAATCGTCGGCGAGTGCGACGCGGCCTTGGGTCTGCCTTTGCTGTGCGGCTTCGAGAACCATGGCGGGCGCACGCATCTCGGCCGCGACGCGAAGCCGCTCGCCCGAGTCACGGTGGGCATCGGCAACGACGGCAAGACCGAGGGCGTGTGGCAGGGCAGCGTGGTCGGCACGTATTCGCACGGGCCGGCGCTGTCCCGCAACCCGGCGCTCGCGGATCTGTTGCTGGCGTGGGCAACCGGCGCGGACCGACTCGATCCGGTCGACGACACGTGGTCGCAGCGGCTCCGCACCGAGCGGCTCGACGCCGTCGGCGTGAAGGTGCCCAAGCCGGCGCAGGCGTCCGCCGGAGCGTCGCGCTAGCTGGTTGGTGTCACGCATATGATCCGGTACGGACGAACCGCCGCCGGCCGCCGCTTCGCGAGTCTGGTCGCACTCGTCGCGATGCTCGCATTGGCCGTGGCATTGCTGCCGCTGCACCGGATCCCAGCGGCGGCCGCGAGCCTCGGTGCCTGGGGGCCGCCGACCGCGATCGCGATCGGTGCCGGTCTGCTCGCCGCACTCGTACCGCGAACGGCCATCTCACTCGCCTGCGGCGCGCTGTTCGGCGCGATCGGTGGCGGCGGCATCGCGCTTGCCGCGGCCATGGTCGCGTGCGCCATCACGTTCACGGTCGGCCGGATGCTCGGTCGCGACGCGGTCGCCGCGCACGCCGGTGATCGGCTCGGCCGCCTCGACGCGTGGCTCGCCGGTACGGGTCTGCTGAGCGTCGTCGTCGTACGGCTGCTTCCGATCGCACCGTACGGGTTGGTCGGCTACGCGTACGGCACCACGTCCGTACGCATGCGCGACTATCTCGTCGGCTCACTGATCGGCGCGACTCCTTCGGCGTTCACGTACGCCGCGGTCGGCGCCGCCGTCGTACGGCCCGGTGCCGTCGGGCTCGTCACGTTCGCCCCGGCCGCCGTCGGCTTACTGGTCACCGCGGCGGCCGGGATCTACTGGTACCGGTCGGGACGTGCGCGTCAGACGACCACGCTCACGACGCGACCGGGCACCACGATGACCCGCTGAGCCTCGCGACCGTCCAGCGCCGCACCGATGGCGTCGATGGCGATCGACCGTACCGTCGTCTCGTCGGCGTCCGGCGCCACCTGAATGCGCGCGCGGACCTTGCCGTTGATCTGCACCGGCATGGTGACCGTCGCGTCCATCGTCCACGCCGGGTCGGCAATCGGAAACGCTTGGTACGCCAAGGATCCGGCGTGTCCCAGGCGCGACCACAGCTCCTCGGCGACGTGCGGCGCCACCGGCGCGACCATCAGCACGAGCGGTTCGACGACCGACCGAGGCAGTGGACCGTCCAGCCCGGTCAGGTGATTCGTCAGACCGATGAGCTTCGCGATCGCGGTGTTGAACCGCAGCGCGGCATAGTCCGCCCGCACCGCGTCGATGACACGGTGCAGCAACGCGGTCGTTGCGGCGTCGGCTGTCGCGCCGTCGACCGGATCGTCGCTCACCCGGACGGCGCCGGTTTGCTCGTCAACGACCAGCCGCCACAACCGTTGCAGGAACCGGTGTGCGCCGACCACGGCACGCGTCTCCCACGGTCGGGACACGTCCAGCGGCGCCATCGACATCTCGTACACGCGGAACGTGTCCGCGCCGTATTGGTCGCAGACTGCATCGGGCGACACGCCGTTGCGCAGCGACTTGCCCATCTTCCCGAAGTGTCTCGTGACTTCCGTATCGCCGTGAAAGAAGCGTCCGTCGCGCTCGACCACCTCGGCGGCGGGCACCCAGGCGCCGCGTGGGTCCGCATAGGCGTACGCCTGGATGTATCCCTGGTTGTATAGCCGCCGGAACGGTTCGCACGACGACACGTATCCCAGATCGAACAACACCTTGTGCCAGAAGCGGGCATAGAGCAGGTGCAGCACCGCGTGCTCGACACCGCCGACGTAGAGGTCGACGCCGCCGGTGTCTTTTGGCAGCGTGGTGCCCGGTGCCGCGCGCGGGCCCATCCAATGGCGCTCGACGTCCGGATCGACGAATTCCTTGTCGTTGCTCGGATCCAGGTAGCGCAGCTCGTACCAGCACGAGCCGGCCCACTGTGGCATCACGTTCGTCTCGCGGGTGAACCGCCGCAAGCCACGGCCGTCGCCCAGGTCCAGTGCCACGTCGACCCAATCGGGTGCCCGCGACAGCGGCGCCTCCGGGTTCGAGTCGGCATCGTCGATGGCGTACGTCTTCGGCGTGAAGTCGTCCATCTCCGGCAGCGCGACGGGCAGCATCGACTCGGGCAGCGCGACGGGCAGTCCGGTGTCGTCGTAGACGATCGGGAACGGCTCACCCCAGTAGCGCTGCCGGCTGAACAGCCAGTCGCGCAGCCGATACGTGACGGCACGCTCGCCTTGGCCGCGCTGCTCCAGCCAGTCGATGATGCGCGCCTTCGCGTCCGCGACGGACAGGCCGTCCAAGTCGATGCCCGCCGCCACGTTGCGGGAGTTGATGGCCGGGCCCTCCCCCGGGTACGCGTCGCCATCAAATCCGTTCGGCGGTTGGACGGTACGCACGATCGGCAGACCGTACGCCACCGCGAACGCCCAGTCGCGGTCGTCCTGCCCGGGCACGCCCATGATTGCCCCGGTGCCGTAGCCGCTGGCCACATAGTCGGCGACGAAAATCGGGATGCGCGCGCCGCTCGCCGGGTTCGTGGCGTACGCGCCGATGAACACACCGGTCTTCGCGCGCTCCGCTGCCGCGCGCTCGACGTCGGACTTTCCGGCGGCGTACCCGCGATATGCAGTGACCGCACCGCGCGGATCGGCGTGCCCGCCGGTCCACGCCGGCGGCGTGCCGTCCGGCCATTCGGTCGGCGTCATCGTGTCGACGATCGGGTGCTCCGGTGCGGCGACCACGAACGTCGCGCCGAACACGGTGTCCGGTCGCGTGGTGAAAACGCGCAGCCGCGCAGTCGATGCCAGGGCCGGCTCGGTCGGCGCCACTACACCGAAGTCGATGAAGGCGCCAGCCGACCGACCGATCCAATTGCGCTGCATCGCCTTGATCGGCTCCGGCCAGTCCAGCCGGTCGAGGTCGTCGTCCAGGCGGTCGGCGTACGCGGTGATGCGCATCAGCCACTGCCGCATGGTGCGCTTGAACACTGGGAAGTTGCCGCGCTCGGAACGGCCGTCCGCGGTCACCTCCGCGTCGGCCAGCACGGTGCCGAGTCCGGGACACCAGTTGACGGGTGCCTCGGCGACGTACGCCAGCCGATGGCTGTCGACGATCCGCCGCCGCGCCACGTCATCCAGGTCGGCCCAGCGGCGCCCGTCCGGTCTGGGGCGCCCCGACGCGTACGACTCGATCAGTTCGTCGATCGGACGCGCCCGGCTGGCGTCCGGGTCGTACCACGAGTTGAACAGTTTCAGGAAGATCCATTGTGTCCATCGGTAGTACGACGGGTCGGACGTCACGACGGAACGTCGCGGGTCGTGCGCCAGTCCGAGCCGGCGTAGCTGGCGCCGGAACCTCGCGATGTTCGCCTCGGTGGTGATGCGCGGATGGGTACCGGTCTGGATCGCGTACTGCTCGGCCGGCAGCCCGAACGCGTCCAACCCCATGGTGTGCAACACGTTCCGGCCCGCCATCCGGTGGAACCGGGCGTACGTGTCGGTCCCGATGTATCCCAGCGGATGCCCGACGTGCAGGCCGACATCCGACGTGTACGGGAAGAAGTCGAGGACGTACAGCTTCTCGGCCATCGCGGACGCGGCGCCGGACTTTGCCGGCGCAGGCCCAGTCGGTTCGAGCGCGGCCAGCGGCCCGACCGGATTCGGCGTGTGGAACGTGCCGTCGCGTTCCCATCGGTCCTGCCACCGCGATTCGATCGCGTTGGCCAGCGCGGCGGTATATCGGTGCGGTGGGGCGGCGTCGTCGCCCGGGCGCCCGTCGTCTCGGTCGTTCATGACTCGTCCAACCACCTCAGGTCGATGAAGATCAACTTCGGGGCATAAAAAAGCCCCTCGGGTCGAGGGGTCGCCGTGCGGCACGCCCGCGCGGGCGCGTCGGCACGGCTAGGTAAGCAGGAGGCTTCGCGAGCGAGTCATGCGCGAATGGTAGCGCGTCGATGCGCCGACGCGCGCCAGCGTTTCGGCGCGTTCATGCCTCGCCGCAGCGAGCGACCTGTGATACGGCAACTATTGCCTACGCAACTGTCGACTGGGTACTGTGCGACGAGCCCGGATTGCGGGTCCGACCTCGACGCGGAGTGATGCACGTGAGCGTAGTTGCCTGGGTGCTGCAGATCTTCCTGGCCGCGGTGTTCCTCGGTGCCGGTGCCACCAAGGTGTCGCAGCCGAAGGAGAAGCTTCAGCCGCGCATGGGCTGGGTCGAGGGCGTCGCGCCGGGTCACATCAAGCTACTCGCGACCGCCGAACTCATCGGCGCGATCGGTCTCGTGCTGCCGTGGGCCACGGGCATTGCCCGTGTGCTCACCCCGCTGGCCGCCGTCGGGCTCGCGGTCGTGATGGCCGGCGCGGTCCTTGTGCACCGCAGCCGCAAAGAACCGTGGTACGCCCAACTCGTGCTCCTGATCGCGTGCCTCGTCGTCGCCATCGTGCGCTTCTGACGCGCCCTGGCACGTCGAGCGCGGTCGGCTGCGGTTCCATCTGCGAGTATCGGGAGTCATGCGACATGAACGCCGGAGGCCAGAGTCGTTCGCCGAGCTCGTTCAGCGCGTGACTGCCGAGTCAGCGATCGAGACGCCTGACGTCGAGGTGTGGCCGCAACCCATTCGCGATGGCAAATGGACCGATGGCAACGGCACTCACTGGCACATCCGCGGCGGGCCGACGAAGCTTCCACACCGGGTTCTACGGCGGCTCCGTAAGTACCCGGAGCTTCGGGTTTTGCACGCGTACGGTGCGCATCCGACCGAGGTTTCGGGCCCGGAGCGTGACCTGTTATTCGGACGTGTTGAACGTTTCCTCGCGGGCGCAGCCCCGCCGCATAGCGAGTTCTGGTTGGCCGAGTTCCGCGATGACGAACGCCACGTCATGCTCGTGATCGAGGAGGCGTGCTAGAAGCGGCCGCCCGCAGGCAACGCCCGCACCGACGCATTCGGATTCGGGCAGCGCGAGCGGTGAGAGCATCATGACCATCGGTAGAACAACGCTCTCGCTTTTAGCCGACGAGGCGGACGGCGCCGTTCGGCAGCGCATGGCAAGCCGTACGCACGATTCCGCGAGTTTGACCCGACGCGCCACGGACCGCAGCTGGCCCTGTCCACCGTGACCACCGCGCATCTTGTCGGTTTTTCTTCTACGCACGAAATGAGCGGACGGCTCATTGCCGATGCCGAACATGCCGG
>DASTMZ010000036.1:0-15512 GCA_035713725.1 Micromonosporaceae bacterium | reverse complement strand
GCCACATTCCACACGCACTCTCCGTACCACTGCACCTCCAAAGCTCTAACCCGCACGCTGGCCACGGCGCCCAACCCCTGCGGACTCCGGGACGGGCCGCCTTGCCCACGTCGGGATCAAGCCTGACCGCCCAGAGTGGGCAAGTCGGCCCGGCCCCAACCGCACCCACCGTCGGCCCGGCCCCAACCGCACCCACCGACGAGCCCGCGCATGCCTGACCCAACCGGCTTCCTGGCCACCGACCGCCAACTGCCACCACGACGGCCGGTTCCCGTCCGCATCCAAGACTGGAAAGAGGTCTACACCGAAGCCACCGACACCGAGATCCGCGCGCAAGCCGGCCGCTGTATGGACTGCGGCATCCCGTTCTGCCACCATGCCTGCCCGCTCGGCAACCACATCCCGGACTGGAACGACCTGGTGCGCTCCGGCGACTTCGCGGGCGCGCTCGATGAACTGCACGCCACCAACAACTTCCCGGAATTCACCGGGCGGCTGTGTCCGGCGCCGTGCGAACCGGCGTGCGTGCTGGCCATCCCGAGCGCCGGCGCGGATGCCGCGCCGGTCACCATCAAGCAGGTCGAGGTCGAGATCATCAACCGTGGGTACGCCGCCGGAGCAGTACGCCCGCAGCCCGCTACCGCGACGACCGGCCGGACGGTGGCCGTGGTGGGGTCCGGTCCGGCCGGACTGGCCGCGGCGCAACAACTCGCGCGTGCCGGGCATGCGGTCACCGTCTACGAGCGGGACGACCGGCCGGGCGGCCTGCTGCGCTTCGGTATCCCCGACTTCAAGCTGGAGAAGTCGCACGTCGACCGGCGGCTGGCGCAGCTCGCGTCGGAGGGCGTCGATTTCCGTACCGGTGTCGACGTTGGGCGGGACATCACGGTCGCGCACCTGCGCGTCGAGTACGACGCCGTGCTACTCGCCTGCGGCGCGCTGGACGGACGCGACGTGCCCGACACTCCCGGTCGTCACCTCGACGGAATTCACCTCGCAATGGCGCATCTGGTGGCCTCGAATCGGCTAGTGGCCGGCGACGCGGACGCCACGCCGATCGACGCCAACGGGAAGCACGTCGTCATCATTGGCGGCGGCGACACGGCAGCCGACTGCCTCGGTGTCGCGCATCGGCAGGGCGCGGCAAGCGTGACGCAATTGGACATCTACCCGCTGCCGCCGGACGATCGGGACGCCGGCCGCGATCCGTGGCCGACGTGGCCATGGGTGCTGCGCAGCTACCCCGCGCACGAGGAGGGCGGCGAACGCGTCTTCGCGGTGGCCGTCGACGAGTTCGTCGCGGCCGACACCGACGCCGGTCGGCTCGGCGGTGTGCGCGTCACTGAGGTCACCGTCGCGCGGCGCGATGGGCGTCGCGTCGTGACGCCGGTGCCCGGCACGGAACGCGTGCTGCGCGCGGATCTCGTGCTGCTCGCAATCGGCTTCGGTGGCACCGATGCGTGGTCCATCGTCGACGAGCTCAACTTGTCGCGCACACTGGCCGGCGGCGTCAGCGCGGACGACACGTGGCAGGTGATCGGCTCGGGGCACGCCGGTCTGGGGCAGGCCGGTGCGGCGCAGGTCTGTGCGGCGCGCGTCGGCGCGGAGCAGGCCGGTTCGGCGGAGCACGTAGATGGCGTGTTCGTGGCGGGCGATATGCATCGGGGCGCGTCGCTGATCGTGTGGGCGATCGCCGAAGGGCGGGCGGTCGCCGCCGCGATCCATGCGTATTTCGGCGCGGCAGATGAGCTGCCTGCGCCGGTGACGCCGTCGTCGGCCGCGATGACCGCCGCCCGGCTCGCGACCCGTTGAGCGTCGCGCGTGCCCGTCGTTCACCCGTATTTCGCACCGGCGCCGCAGGCCAGACAGCCGCTGCCCGCTCGAAGGAGACTAGCCTGATGATCGTGAGCCGACGCGCCAAGATCGTGTGTACGCTCGGTCCCGCGGTGGCCAGCCCGGAACGCGTACGTGGCCTGGTGGACGCCGGCATGGACGTGGCCCGGATGAACTTCAGCCACGGCTCGCATCGCGATCACGAGCAGGTCTATGCGCTCGTACGGGATGCCGCGGCGTCGACCGGTCGCGCCGTGGCGGTGCTGGCTGACCTGCAGGGCCCGAAGATCCGGCTGGGCCGCTTCGCGAACGGTCCCTACGAATGGCGCGCCGGCGACACCGTCGTGATCACGAGCGATGACATCGTCGGTAGCGAGTCCCGCGTCTCGTGTACGTACGGCAAGCTGCCCCGCGAGGTACGCCCCGGCGACCGGCTCCTCATCGACGACGGGCGGGTCGCGGTCGAGGTCACGAGCATCACCGGCAACGACGTCACCTGCCTCGTCATCGAGGGCGGCCCGGTCAGCAACAACAAGGGTGTGTCGCTGCCGAACGTCGCCATGTCGGTGCCGGCGTTGTCCGACAAGGATGCCGAGGATCTTCGGTTCGCGTTGCGCCTCGGCGTGGACCTGGTCGCGCTGTCGTTCGTCCGGTCGCCGGAGGACATCAAGGGCGTCCACCAGATCATGGCGGAGGAGGGCGTCCGCGTCCCGGTGCTCGCGAAGATCGAGAAGCCGGAGGCGGTCGATGCGCTGGAGCAGATCGTCGCCGCGTTCGACGGCACCATGGTGGCGCGCGGCGACCTAGGCGTCGAGATGCCGCTCGATCAGGTGCCGTTGGTACAGAAGCGATGCGTCCAGCTGTGCCGCGAAAACGCGAAGCCGGTGATCGTGGCGACCCAGATGCTCGACTCGATGATCGACAGTTCGCGCCCGACTCGCGCCGAGGCGTCCGACGTCGCAAACGCCGTGCTCGACGGCGCCGACGCGCTGATGTTGTCCGGCGAGACGAGCGTCGGCAAATATCCGATCCTCACGGTCGCCACGATGGCGCGGATCATCGAGACGACCGAGAGTGGCCACCTCGATGTGCCGAGCCTGCAACACGCGCCCCGCACCCGCACCGGTGCGGTGACCATCGCGGCGCGGGGGATCGCGGACGCGATCGGCGCCAAGGCGCTCGTCGCGTTCACGCAGACCGGCGACACCGTGCGACGGCTGTCCCGGCTGCACTCCGACCTGCCGCTGATCGCGTGTACGCCGGATCTCAAGGTACGCAGCCAGCTCGCGCTGTCGTGGGGCGTACAGACCGTCGAGGTGGCCTCGGTGCGGCACACGGACGACATGTTCCGCGGTGTCGACGACGCGCTGCTCTCCATCGGAACCGCCGAGATCGGCGACTACGTGGTGATCGTCGCGGGTACGCCGGCCAACACGCCGGGTTCGACGAACACGCTCCGGGTGCACCAGGTCGGCTCGCTTGCCGACCACTCGTGAGCGCGCAGACCGCGCGGCAGGGCTAGCGCGGCTCCGCGCCGCTAGGATCGTGCACCGATGACCGCGATTCTCACCGGACAGGCCGCCGTCGACCTGCTGCTCGAGGTGCTCGACCTCGAGCGGCTCGACGACACGTCGTTTCGCGGGATCAGCCCGCCGGTCGGTCCGCAGCGCGTCTTCGGCGGGCAGGTTGCCGGCCAGGCGTTGGTGGCCGCCGGTCGCACTGTCGACCCGGCCCGTACGGTGCACTCGCTGCACGGCTATTTCGTACGTGCCGGAGACCCGGCCGAGCCGATCATCTACCGCGTCGAGAACATCCGCGACGGCCGCTCGTTCTCGGTCCGCCGATCCGTTGCGCTGCAACACGACCGGCCGATCTTTTTCATGTCGGCGTCGTTCCACCGTCCGGAGAAGGGGCTCGACCACCAAGTGCCGTCGCCGACCGAAGTGCCGCCGCCGACGGATCTGCCGACCATGGCCGAGCGGCTCGCGCGGTTCCCGGAACGGCTGGGCATCTGGTCAGTGGTCCCGCGGCCGATCGACGTCCGCTACGTCGGAGAGCCGGGGTGGGTGCGCCCCGGCGACCGGCCGGCCGACGACCGCCAGCGCGTCTGGATGCGCATCGACGGCAAGCTACCGGACGACCCGCTGGTGCACGCGTGTGCGCTCACGTTCGCGTCGGACATGACGCTGCTCGACGCCGTACTCTCCACGCACGGCGAGGTGTGGGGACCGGGCGGGTATGTCGGCGCGAGCCTCGACCACGCGCTGTGGTTCCATCGCCCGTTCCGGTCCGACGAGTGGTTCCTCTACGACTGTGTCAGCCCGTCCGCGTCGGATGCCCGAGGGCTCGCCACCGGGCGGATGTTCACCGAGGATGGGCGGTTGATCGCGAGCGCCGTCCAGGAGGGGCTGCTGCGCAGCATCGGCGGCTGACGCCACGCCCGCTGCCTATGCAGGACGGGCACCGTCGCGCACCGCGCGGGCGCGGACATAATCAAGGCATGCGACTGTCGGCCCGGGTGGATTATGCGCTGCGAGCAACGACCGAGCTCGCCGCCGCGCAGTTGGACGCGGGCGACGACACTCCGTCGCCGGTGACCGCCGAACGTCTCGCGACCGCACAGCAGATCCCGGCGAAGTTTCTGGAGAGCATTCTCGTGCAGCTGCGCCGTGGCGGGATCGTCGGGTCGCAACGTGGCCCGGACGGCGGTTATTGGCTGACGCGACCGGCGAACGAGATCTCCCTTGCCGACGTGATCCGGGTCATCGACGGTCCGCTCGCCTACATCCGCAACACGCGTCCCGAGGATCTCGGCTACCAGGGCGTCGCGAAGCCGTTGCAGGAGGTGTGGATCGCGCTGCGGGCCAGCGAACGCGAGATTCTGGAACTCGTGACGTTCGCCGACGTGGCCGGCGCCGACCTGCCGGCGCGGGTACGGGAACTGGTCGCCGATCCCGAGGCGTGGACGTAGCGTCCCATCGTAGTTGACGGGTCTCCGGTGCCCGCGTAGATTCCCTATTAAGTCAGTCGACAAACTAGGGAACTGCAGCAACGCACACCGAAGGGATCCACCGGGGGATGAGAACCGTACGCGCTAGGGCCCGCGCCAGGGCCTTTCTCGCAGTCGTGGCACTCGTCGCGGCCGGCGCGCTGACCGCCTGCACCGGTGGTGGGTCGGCGAACACCGTGACGCTGTCGCTGGTGGCGTATTCGACGCCGCAGGCCGCCTACGCGAAAATCATCAAGGCGTTCCAGGCGACACCGGCCGGCAAGAACGTCCGGTTCACCCAGTCGTACGGCGCATCCGGCGACCAGAGTCGTGCGGTCGCCGCCGGCCAGAAGGCGGACATCGTCGCGTTCTCGCTCGCACCGGACATCGACCGGCTGGTCACCGCGAAGCTCGTCGCGCCGGACTGGAACGCGAATCAGTACAAGGGAATGGTCACCGACTCTGTGGTCGTGATCGCGACGCGCAAGGGCAACCCGAAGCACATCAGCACCTGGGACGACCTTGTCGGGCCGGGGGTCTCGGTCATCTCGCCGAATCCGATCAGCTCGGGTGGCGCGCGTTGGAACACGATGGCGGCCTACGGCGCGCAATCCAACAAGGGCGCCGACAAGGCAGCCGGCATCGCGTATTTGAACAAGCTGTTCGCCGCGATCGCCGTACAGGACACGAGTGCTCGCGCGTCGTTGCAGACGTTCGTCAGCGGCAAGGGCGACGCGATGATCGCGTACGAGAACGACGCCATCTTCGCGCAACAGAACGGCCAGCCGCTCGACTACACGGTGCCCGACTCGACGATTCTGATCGAGAATCCGGTCGCGGTCACCACGAACAGCGCGCATCCGGTGCAGGCCAAGGCATTCCTCGACTTCCTCTACACGCCGACCGCACAACAGATCTACGCGGCCAACGGGTACCGGCCGATCGTGGCGGGCACGGACACCGGCGGTCGGACGTTCCCGACTCCGGCGAACCTGTTCACCATCGCCGATCTCGGCGGCTGGACCGCCGTGACGAAGGACTTCTTCGACGCGAAGACCGGCATCGTGACCGGGATCGAACAGCACCTCGGCGTCTCCACCGGATGATCTCCACCGATTCCACCCGAGTACGTGAACAGCCGGCGACGACGCCGCTGCCGCGCCGGTCACCCCGCCGCGGCGGCGGGTCGGGCGCATCGCGACCGCGGGTCGGGGCGGCGCTCAGTCTCGGCACCGCGGTGCTCTACCTCAGCCTCATCGTCACGATCCCGCTCGGCGCCGTGGTGTTCGACGGCACGCGGCAGGGACCGCATGACTTCTGGACAGCGGTCACAACACCGGACGCTTGGGCCGCGCTCAAGCTCACCGTCGTCGGCGCGTTGCTGGTCGCGGTGGTCAATCTCTTCATGGGTACGGTCATCGCCTGGGTGCTCGTCCGCGACCGGTTTCCCGGCATGGCCGTTGTGGACCTGTTGATAGATCTACCCTTCGCGCTGCCGACGATCGTGGCCGGCCTGGTGCTACTGGCGTTGTACGGCACCACCAGCCCGCTGCACATCGATGTCGCGTTCACGCGTACCGCGGTCATCCTCGCGCTGCTCTTCGTGACGCTGCCCTTCGTCGTACGGACCGTGCAGCCGGTGCTGCTCGAGCTGGACCGGGACATGGAACAGGCCGCGTACTCGCTCGGCGCGAGCCCCTGGACCACGTTCCGGCGCATTGTGTTGGCGAACCTCGCGCCGGCCATGTTGTCCGGCGCCGGCTTAGCGTTCACGCGGGCCATCGCGGAATACGGCTCGACGTCACTGATCTCCGGCAACCTGCCCGGCAAGACACAGGTGGCGGCAGTCGTCATCTTCGGTCGCATCCAGAACGACGACAACGCGAGCGCGGCCGCGATCTCGACCGTGCTGCTCGCGATCGCGCTGCTCGTGCTGGTCGCGCTGGACATTCTGCAGCGACGGACGGCGCGCCGTGAGTGAAGCTCGTAGCACCGCCGCGAAGTGGGCGATGCGAATCGTGACGGTCGCGTATCTCGCGGTGCTGCTGGTGATTCCGGTCGGCCTGATCGGTTGGCGTACGTTCGCGGGCGGTCTGCAACCGGTGATCGACGCGCTCACGTCCGACGACTTCGTGCACGCGCTTCGGCTGACGGTCGTCGTCGCGGTGTGCGCAGTCGTCCTGAACACCGTGTTCGGCATCACGGTCGCGCTGTTGCTCGTGCGCGGCCGCTTCTGGGGCAAGCGCCTGCTGTCGGCCGTCATCGATCTGCCGCTCGCTGTCTCGCCGGTGGTCGTCGGCCTCGCTTTGATCCTCGTGTACGGCTCGCATGCGCCGGCCGGCGGCTGGATCGAACGGCACGGCGTACAGATCATCTTCGCGACGCCGGGCATGGTGGCAGCCACCGTGTTCGTGTCGCTGCCGCTCGTCGTCCGCGCCATCGTGCCGGTCCTGCAGGAGTTCGGTGAGGAACAGGAACAAGCGGCGCACACGCTAGGCGCGAGCCGATGGACCACGTTTCGGCGGATCACCCTGCCGAGCATCCGGTGGGCGCTCGCCTACGGCATTGTGCTGTGCCTGGCCCGCGCGCTCGGTGAGTACGGCGCCGTGGCGGTCGTCTCCGGCCGGATCGTCGGCCAGACGCAGACCGTCACGCTCTATGTCGAGCAGGAGTACAACAACTTCGACCAGCCGGGAGCGTACGCCGCCGCAACCGTACTCGCGCTCATCGCGATCGTCGCACTGCTGGTCACAAAGCTGCTTCGCCCGGGCGGGCGTCGCGCGGACGCGGAGCGGCTAACCGAGATGCAGTCGGGTCGGGAGGAACAACGATGACGTCAGCCGACATGACGGCGATCGACGTCCGCGGCGTGAGCAAGTCGTTCGGCGCGACGCCGGTGCTGCATGACGTGTCGGTAACGATCGCCTCCGGCTCGCTCACCGCACTGCTCGGCCCGAGCGGCGGTGGCAAGTCGACGTTGCTACGCGTGATCGCGGGACTTGAGACGCCGGATCGAGGCAGCGTCGCGATCGCGGGAATCGACGCGACGCGGCTCGCACCGCAGCGCCGCAACGTCGGCTTCGTGTTCCAGCACTATGCGGCGTTCAAGCATCTGACCGTGCGCGGCAATGTGGCGTTCGGCCTGGAGGTGCGTAAGCGGCCGAAGGCGGAGATCCGCCGTCGCGTGGACGAGCTGTTGAAACTCGTACACATCGAGCAGCTTGCCGACCGCTACCCGGCGCAGCTGTCCGGTGGCCAGCGCCAGCGGATGGCGCTGGCCCGCGCGCTCGCCGTCGAACCCGAGGTGTTGCTCCTCGACGAACCGTTCGGCGCGCTCGACGCGCAGGTGCGGCGCGAGCTGCGCGCCTGGCTGCGCCGCCTGCACGACGAGGTGCATGTGACGACCGTCTTCGTCACGCACGACCAGGAGGAGGCGATGGACGTCGCGGACCGCATCGTGGTGCTCGCCGGCGGCCGCGTCGAACAAGCTGGCGCGCCGCACGAGATCTACGACCATCCGGCCAGCGCGTTCGTGATGGGATTCCTCGGCCCGGTCACGCGCGTCGGCGGCCGGCTCGTGCGGCCGCACGACATCGAACTTGGTCCGGCGTCCGCGCCGGACGGTCAGCACGCGACCGTCACGCGGGTGGTGCGTCTCGGCTTCGAGGTACGGGTCGAGATGAGCGCCGGCGACCACGAAGTGTGGGCGCAGGTGACCCGTGCCGAGTCGGACGCGCTCGGTCTCGCCGTCGGTGAGACGGTGACCATCCGCCCGCGGCCGGATGCTCGTACGCTGGCCGCCTGAGTTGTGCGGTATACCGCAAAACGCCCACGTCCGGGGTCGGTCTTGCGGGTCGGGTGGGCCGCTCGGCAGAGTGCTCACGTGCCCGTACGCCGCCGCCTCGCCGTGCCAGTCGCGGTCGTCGCCCTTCTCGCCGCCGGCTGTACCGCCTCGCCGCGTACCGCCGCAAGGTTCCACGACGGACCCGCCGCCGCGCCGCGCACCAGTTCCTCGGCCGGCGCGACGGCCGGCACGACATCGGCCCGGACGCTCACGATTCTCGGCGCCGGCGACGAGTTGCTGCATCCGCAGGTGTGGGCGCAGGGCGAAAAGGACGCGAAGGCGGCCGGACGATCCGGGTTCGACTTCGATCCGATCTTCGCGGATGTGAAGCCGGAGATCAGCGCCGCCAGCCTCGCGATCTGCCACATGGAGACGCCGCTCGCGCCGGCGAACGGGCCGTTTGACGGATACCCGCGGTTCAGCGTGCCGCCCCAGATCGCCACGACGCTGCACAACATCGGCTACGACACCTGCTCGACGGCGTCGAACCACACACTCGACCAGGGCACGGCGGGCATCAAACGTACCCTCGACGCACTCGACGCGGCCGACGTCAAGCACACCGGCAGCTATCGGACCGAGGCGGACTCGAAGGTGCCGGACATCATCGAGGTCACCCCGAACGGCGGCGGCTCGCCGGTGAAGGTGGCGCAGCTGTCGTACACGTTCGGGTTTAATGGCCTGCGCCGTCCGGCGGGCGAGGACTGGGTAGCGAACCTGACCGATCCGACCGCGATCCTGGCCGCCGCTCACGCCGCGAAGCAAGCCGGCGCGCAGATCGTGGTGCTGTCGATCCACTGGGGCGTGGAGTATTCGCACACGCCGAACGCCGATCAGAAGGCGCTCGCGCGCAAGCTGCTGGCGTCGCCGGACATCGATTTGATCCTCGGCTGCCACGAGCACGTCGTGCAGCCGATCCAGCGCATCGGCGACAAGTGGGTCGTGTACGGCATGGGAAACCAACTCGCGCGGCACGCCAACCCGATCAACGACAACCGCGAAGGCATCATGCCGGAGTTCACGTTCTCCGAGACGAGTCCAGGTCATTGGGTCGTGACGAAGGCGATCGCGATCCCGACGTGGGTCACGCTGACGCCAAACATCCGCGTCGTCGATCTGCTCGACGCGGCGGCGACCTCGAGTCCAAGCCGCGGCACGTACGCCGCCGCCGTCGCGCGGATCAAGAAGTACGTCGACTCGATGGGCGCCAACGACGCGGGACTGACCCTGGCCGTGGGCGCCGGCGCCAAATGACGACCGCTGCGGCGGGTTCAGCTCACTCCGACTCGCTCGGCGGGTCCTCGCGTTCCCGCAGCCGCTCCTCGCGCAACCGCAGGTCGGCCTCCCACCGTCGCAGTCGTTCCTCGGTCGCGCGGCGCGTCTGCTCGCCGAGACTGCGCAAGAAATCCGGGTCATCGTCGGGCGCGATCGGGCGCCGCGGCCCGCCGGACATCTCCGACTGCCGAGGCATTTCCTCGGTGTCCGCGGAAAGCTCCGAGCGCAGCGCGCGACCGGCCGGGTGGTTTGAGTCGATCGGACCGGGCGTGCGCACCGGGCGGCCGGCGCTGAACCAGATCAGGCCGCCGATGCCGGTCAGCAACAAGATGACCAGGACCCACACGACCTTCGGCAGGTTGCGAACCGCGGCCGGGTCGGTCGAGATGCAGTCGTAGAACGCGGCGACCATCACGGCCAGGTCGATGAGTAGGACGAGTGTGAGGAGACCACCCATAGCTCACATGATGTCGCACCCGTGTCGTCGCTCGCAGCCCTGCCCCGTGTGTGTCGCACGATTGGCGCGACGCGTCGCGACGGGCTTCGCCGGTCGGGCGGTCACGCCGTAGGGTGGGACGGCACTAACCGGGAGGTAGACGTTGTTCATGCGGGGGCGCCGCGGCGCAGTTGCCATCGCGGCGGTCACCGCGTTTGTCGCGCTGACCGGGTGTTCGCTGACCAACGCGAACTCGGCCGGGGCCACGTCGGGCGACGGTCCGTCGCCGGCCGGTGGGCCGCCGGGCACCGACTCGGCTAACACGCCGCCGAGCGCGGCGGCATTGGCCGGCGGTGCGTGCCTGCTCATGAACTTCGACACGGTACGCACGGAACTGGGCACCGCGTTCACCGTCTCGGCGGCGGCCGACTCCAGCGGCTCGTTCACGTGTGTCTTGCAGGGCACGTCGGGGTCGTACCCGAGTCTGACGCTGACCATCACCGCGACCGACCTGACCACCTCCGATTTCACCGCGCAAGTCGTGCCGGACGGCGCCAAGGCGGTGCCGGAGCTAGGCAAGATCGCCTACGAGATCCAGATGCCGGCCACCAAGAGCGCCGGACCCGCGATCGACGTCGGCTGGCTGTCCGGCAACAACCGGCTGATCGACTTCCGCTACGTGTGCGCTGCGGGTACGTCGACGGCGACCGCGGCCGCGCTTATCCCGAAGATGGTGAGCCTCTCCAAGATCGTCGACCAGACGACGATGTAGGGAATCCGCAATGAGTTAGCGGACCGGGGGAGCGACTAGACCGCCTGCGCCACGAACACGCGCGACGCCAAGTCGCGGGGCAGGCGGACGCGCGAGCCCGAGCGGTCGATCACCACGTCATCGCGTTCCTGCGCCACGGTGATCGTGGCGCCCGGATCGACGCCCGCCTCGTGCAGTCGCCGGAGCACCTCGATGTCGGTCTGGACGCTCTCGGTAATGCGGCGCACCACGACATCGCCCACGACGCCCGGCGCCGCGAGGTTGTGCTCGTCGTTGTCCGGCACGGCGGGCGTGCGCTTGGCCGGGTCGATCTGGTCGAGCCCCGGGATCGGATTGCCGTAGGGCGACCGGGACGGCTTGCCGAGCAGCTCATAGACCCGCTGCTCGACCGCCTCGCTCATCACGTGTTCCCAGCGGCACGCCTCGTCGTGAGCATCCTCGTAGGGCAGCCCGATCACGTTCACGAGCAGCACCTCGGCTAGCCGGTGCTTGCGCATCACGGCGACCGCGTGTGCCCGACCGAGATCGGTGAGGAGCAGGTGCCGATCGCCCTCGACGGTCAGGAGCCCGTCGCGCTCCATGCGGTTGACGGTCTGGCTGACCGTGGGCCCGCTCTGGTGCAGCCGCTCGGCGATCCGGGCGCGCAGCGGCGTCACGCCTTCCTCCTCGAGCTCGAGGATGGTGCGCAGATACATCTCCGTCGTGTCGACGAGATCGTTCACGTGGGGCTCCTCCCGTGCGCCGATGGTACCCGCCGGGCGGGGCAGACTGTGTAACGTGAATTCTCCGTCTCCGTTGATCGACGCGGCGAGCCTGGCCGCGCGCATCCTGGCGGCCGCGACCGACCGACCAGCCCCGCACGACCGACCGGCCGCGGCTGACCGGCCGGCCGCCGCCGACCGCGCCGGCGCATCCGTCACAGTGATCGACGTGCGGTGGCGCCTCGCCGGTCCACCCGGCCGCGCCGACTACCTGACCGGTCACATTCCCGGCGCGGTGTTCATGGATCTCGACGCCGACGTGTGTGGGCCGCCCGGTGGTGGCGGCCGGCACCCGCTGCCCGACATCGCCGCCTTGGAGGTCGCGCTGCGCACCGCCGGGGTACGGGCCGACCGCCCGGTCGTGGTCTACGACGACGGCGATGGCATGCCGGCCGCCCGACTGTGGTGGACGCTGCGGTGGGCGGGCCACCCGGACGTACGCGTCCTCGACGGCGGCTTCGCCGCGTGGCAACGTGCCGATCTTCCGATCGCGTCGGGTCCCGGTGCCGAGAATCCTGGCGACTTCACCGTGCGCCCGGGGCATTTACCCGTGCTCGACGCCGACCACGCGGCCGCCTATGCCAGCCATGGCGCGCTCGCGGACGCGCGAACCGCGGCACGGTTCCGCGGCGAGAACGAGACCGTCGATCCGGTCGCCGGACGAGTGCCAGGTGCGGTGAGCCTTCCGTACGCCGACCTGGTGAACGACGACGGTACGTTGCGGCCGGCCGACGAACTCCGTAACCGGCTCGCCGACGCGGGACTAGCCGGATCCGGGCCGGTCGGCGCGTACTGCGGTTCCGGAGTGACCGCTGCGCACACCGTGCTCGCCATGACCGTGGCAGGCGTACCCGACGCTGCGCTCTACGTCGGCTCGTGGAGCGAATGGATCACCGATCCGTCGCGACCGATCGCGGTCGGTGATGGCGCATGACCGGGTCCGGCACGCTCGTGTTGTGGGACGAGGCGCTACTGGCGTACGACCTCGGCGACCATCCACTCGATCCGGTGCGCGTCGAGCTGACCATCGCGCTGGCGCGGGAGCTCGGGATCTTCGAGCGTGCCGGAGTCACGGTCGCGAAGCCCGTCCCGGCCGACGACGCGCGGCTCGGCACCGTACACACGCCGGAGTATCTCGACATCGTGAAGGCCGCGTCGGTGGACCAGCGGGTGCGTAGTCACGGCCTGGGTACGCCCGACAACCCGACGTTTACCGGCATGCACGACGCGAGCGCACTGGTCGCCGGCGCCTCGGTGGCAGCGGCCGAGGCGGTCTGGACCGGACGGGCACGGCACGCGGTGAACATCGCCGGCGGGCTGCACCACGCGATGCCGTCGATGGCGAGCGGCTTCTGCGTGTACAACGATCCGGCGATCGCGATCAAGCGGCTGCTGGAACTCGGCGCGGAGCGGGTCGCGTACGTGGATGTCGACGTCCACCACGGCGACGGCGTACAGGCGGTGTTCTACGACGATCCGCGGGTGCTTACCGTCAGCCTGCACGAGTCACCGCTGACGCTGTTCCCGGGCACCGGATTCGCGGCGGAGACCGGCGGCGACGGCGCGGAAGGAAGCGCGGTCAACGTCGCGCTCGCACCCGGCGTCGGCGACGACGGGTGGCTTCGCGCGTTCCACGCGATCGTGCCCTCGGTGCTGCGCGCGTTTCGCCCACAGATCCTGGTCAGCCAGTGCGGCGCGGATGCACATGGCCTCGATCCACTGGCCGACCTGCAACTCACCGTCGACGGGCAACGCGCGAGCTACCTCGCGATGAAGGCGCTCGCCGACGAGTTGTGCGACGGCCGGTGGGTGGCTACCGGCGGTGGCGGGTACGCCCTTGTCGAGGTCGTACCCAGGGCGTGGACGCACTTGCTGGGGATCGCGACGGGGGAGCCGATCGAGCCGGCAACGGCCACGCCGGCGGCGTGGCGAGAGTTGGCGGCGGATCGGCGACCGGGCCGGCTAGTGCCGGCCTCGATGACCGACGGTGCCACGGCAACGTTCCAGCAGTGGGCGCCCGGCACGACACCGGACTCGGTGGACCGGTCGATCGTGGCAACGCGCAACGCCGTCTTTCCGTTGCACGGCCTCGATCCGATGGATGCGCGCGACTGACCGAGCCGAGGGTGGGACTGGCCATGCGCGATGCCGATGTGGTCCTGAACGACGGGGGCATGATCCACGTACGTTCGATGGAACCGTCGGACGCACCGGGCATCGTCGCCATGCACTCCCGCCTGTCGGAGCGAACGCAATACTTGCGCTTTTTCCGGGCGTACCCACGGATCCCGAGCAGTGACCTGCAACGTTTCGCGAACGTCGACCACCGCGACCGCGAAGCCTTCGTGGCGCTGGTGAAGCACGCGATCGTCGCAGTCGGGCGCTACGAGCGGCTGAGCGCCGCCGACTCGGCCGCCGAGGTCGCGTTCGTGGTCGAGGACGCTCACCAGGCTCGCGGCATCGCGCCCGTGCTGCTCGACCGGCTCGCGAGCGCGGCACGGGAGGCGGGCATCGAGCGCTTCGTCGCCGAAGTGATGCCGGGCAACACGGCAATGCTGCATGTATTCACCGCGGCGGGCTATCAGGTGAGCGCGGCATACGCCGACGGCGTGCTGCACGTGGAGTTCCCGATCAACGGCGAGTCGAGCTAACCCGGCGGACCCGCCCGTCCCGTCGGCCCGCCGAGTCGGCTCGGGCCGCACCTGCCATGACCCCCGCAACCGGCTTCACGGTCGCGGGAGCCACGGTCGCTCTCTTCCAGTCTTACTCCGCCCGACCCGCTTTGGCGACTCCGTCGGGACGGGGCAGCCTAGCCGTCACGTTCAGGGCAGGTGCGCCGACCAACGGTCCAGGCGCTTCGACCAGCTAAGAGTGCGCCGACCGGCGGTCCAGGCGCTTTTGACCAGTAATTGTCCAGGCGCTTCGACCAGCTATACGGCGTATACCTCGAGCCGGCGGGAGCGGTCCGGGGTGCGCAGCTTCGCCAGGGTGGTCTTCTCGATCTGGCGGATCCGCTCGCGGGACAGGCCGAACTCCTGACCGACCTCCTCCAGCGTGCGGGAGCGGCCGTCGTCGAGGCCGAATCGCAGCCGGATGACCTCCCGCTCGCGGCGGGACAGCGTGGCGAGCACGATCTCCACCTCATTGCGCAGCTGACCCGCGGCGACACTCTCGGCCATCTCCGGCTGCACGGCGTGTGCGGTCACGAAGTCGCCGAGCACGCCCTCGCCGTCCGGCCCGACCGTCTGGTCGAGGCTGACCGGCTCGCGGTCGTAGCTGACGAGTTCCAGCACGGTCAGCACGTCCACGCCCATCGCGTCGGCGACCTCCGCGGCGGTCGGTTCACGGTTCAGCGCGGTCGCGAGGTCGCGGCGCACGCGCACCATCCGGTTGATGACCTCGACCATGTGTACCGGGATGCGGATGGTGCGTGCCTGGTCGGCCATGGCGCGGGTGATCGCTTGCCGGATCCACCAGGTGGCGTACGTGGAGAACTTGTAGCCCTTGGTGTAGTCGAACTTCTCCACCGCGCGGATCAGGCCGAGGTTGCCTTCCTGGATGAGGTCGAGGAAGGCCATGCCGCGGCCGGTGTAGCGCTTGGC
>DASTMZ010000035.1:0-4635 GCA_035713725.1 Micromonosporaceae bacterium | reverse complement strand
CCATGGACCGGGTAGTCCGAGGTCAGCAGATTGAAGAGCATGACACCGATGGCGTAGATGTCGCTCGCAACGCTCGCCGGCTGGCCGAGCAACAACTCCGGCGCCATGTAGGCCGGCGTGCCGCTCGAGTCGTCGGCGGTGCCGTGCTCGTGCGTCAGTCCGAAATCCATGAGCAGGATCCGGCCGCCCTCTTCGCGCATCACGTTGCCGGCTTTGATGTCGCGGTGCAGAAATCCCGCGGCGTGCACGGCGCCGGCCGCGCGGCAGACGTCGATGCCGATGAGCGCCGCTTCACGAGGCCCCATCGCACCCTGTGCGGCGAGCAGCTCCGCCAGCGTTTTGCCCTGAATGAAGTCGCTCCAGAATCCGAGGCGGCCGTCGTGCCGGTCGACGCCGTGGACCGGCACCACGTTCGGGTGCCGCACGCGGGCGATCGCGCGCGCCTCCCGGAGCAGTGTGGTGACCTCCTGGTCTCGATTGAGTCGGCTGGGCAGCAGCAGTTTCAGCGCGACGGAGCGCTGCAGGGTCGGATCGAACGCACGGTAGACCTCGCCGAACGAGCCCCGCCCCACACGTTGGAGCCGCTCGAAGGGTCCCCAGGAGTCCAACGCCCCGGTCGGTGAACCCTCGGCGGACGCCCTCGTTTCAAGCTCGGGGTCGTTCAGCGGCACGGGCCGATTATCGCGTGGGCCGGGAGGTTGTCAACAAGGCCCGACGTACTTCCCATTGGCGCACGCTACATGTTCGGTGGGCTAGAATCCACCGTTACCTTCTTTGAACCCTGCTGGAGGAACCGAAATGACGACGAGACCAGCCAGCGATCCGACCCCTGCCACCGAGACCGGACACACCCTCAAGCGGCGCGGGCTTCTTGCGGCAGCCTGGACTGCGGTTGCAGCCTTCGTGCTCAGGCAAACCACACAGCCGGCTGAAGCGGCCAATGGCGACAACGTCGTGCTGGGCACGGTGAACAACGAAACGGCCGGCACGAACATCATCAACTCGACAGCCAACAGCTTCGCTCTGGCAGCCAATTGCGTCGGCGGGTCGGGAACGGGACTCATCGTCAACGGTGGAAGGTTTGGTGTGAACGCTTCTGGTGGAAACGCGCCGCAGGGAGGCGCCTCTTCCGCCGGCGTATTCGGCCAGACGAACGATGGCGTCTCGTTCGGCCTCTGGGGCCTCAACTCCGCGGCGGCGGGCGTCGGCGTCCGCGGTGAGGCATTCAACGGCCCAGGGATCGGCGTGCAGGGCGTCGGTAACGGTTCGACCGACAACGCCATCGGCGTCTCCGGGCTGATTCCATCGACCAGCACGATAAATGCGATCGGAGTGTACGGGCTGAATCTGTCGTCGTATGCCGGACCCGGGCCGGGTGCCGGAGGATTCGGCCTTTACGGTCTGTCGGGAAAAGGACACGGGCTGGTGGGAGCGACGGCTGCTGCGGGAGCCGCGGCCGTCGTTGGTGCGACCAATGGTGTGGCAGGCGCGTTTGCCGCCGCGTTCTATGGCCCGGCCATCGTCAGCGGCAACTTCACGGTGTTCGGCGCGAAGAGCGCGGCCGTTCCGCTCCCGGATGGAACCCGTCGTCGCATGTACTGCATGGAGAGTCCTGAAAGCTGGTTCGAGGATTTCGGCAAGGGGCAGCTGGACTGCGGGCGGGCTGACGTCACAATCGATCCGCAGTTTGCGGCCGTTGCGGCGCTGGACGACTACCATGTCTTCCTGACGGACTACGGCGGTCGTACACACCTGTCGGTCACGCGTCAGTCCCCCACCGGCTTCAGCGTCGAAACGGACGATCCCACCAGCGAGACACGGTTTTCATGGCGGGTCGTCGCCAAGCGCAAGGACATTCCAAGCCCACGCTTTGAAACGGTCGATGCGCCTGCCGAGCCGGTGCTGCCACCGATCCCTGCAAGTGCCCAGGCTGAACGTCAACCGGCTCCGCCGAGGCGTGCGATGTGACCTGGTCGGGTGAGGCGCCGCGGGGCTGGCATCGGCAAGTACCTCGACCTGCTGCAAGCGAGGGCGAGGTACTGTGCTCGACCAGCTGCGCGGCTCCACGGTTGGCGCGAGCCGGACTGAGTGGCTCGCTCGTTGAGCGCTTGGACGCTCAAAGTAATATCCCCCGCCGCTTCAACTCCCTCTTCCGGTGACGCCGTTACCCGACCACCGGCGAGGTTACCCACCCAATCTGCTGATACATGCTCAGGAAGTCGAACGAGTTCCATCCTTCGACGATCTGACCATTTTCGACCCGGCCCACCGTCATGCCCCAGAAGTCCACGGGCTTGCCCGTCGCCTTCCCCCCGAGTGCGTCGCCACCGTGGCGACCGGTGACGTGGCACACCACGGCCACTCGATTGCCATCGACGAGCGACTGGACGACGTCGACGCGGAATTCGGGAAAGCTGTCGCAGAACGTCTTGTGAAACGGCTTGAACGCAGCGGGACCCACGATCGGCCCACCGACGAGACCATGCACCTGGGCATTCGGGGCCATGAGCCTGTCAATCGCGTCGGTGCGTCGACGGTTCCACACCTCTTCGAACCATTCCCGCATGACGGCATCAGGTGCAGCGCCCATTCAGCACTCCCCATCAGTGAAGGGGCTCAATCTACCGCACGCGGCTCACGACGCGCAATCCTGCTCCTCACAATGGAGAGCGCGAGCACATCGGTACGACTGCATGGTGGGAACGTCCACCCGAGGCCACGACGGCCGGCAACCCAGGCTTCGGCTGCTGCAGTCTGAAAACGCCAGGATGCCGCGCCAGCTTCTACTCCGCTGAGCAGAAGGCGTGGGCGCCGACCGGGTCGCAACTGGCTACATCCGGTGGCCGCCGCCTGGCAGGAGATCCCACACCCGCCAGAACTCGTTCATGGCGTCCGGTGAGCCGAGCGAGACGCGAATGTAGTTATCGTACGACGGAATCGGACCGGCGACGAGCACATCGTGCGTCCGGAAGTGCTCGACGATGTGGCCGGCAGGGCGATCGGTGTTGAGCATGACGAAGTTCGTCTGCGAATCGATCGCGCGCACCATCCGCGCGTTGGCCTGGTTGAAGAACTCCTGCCGCGCGTCGGCGTTTCGTCGCGCGCTCAGCGCCACGTGATCGGAGTCCTGGATTGCCGCGAGCGCCGCCGCGACGGCTATGGTGCCGACATCCTCGGGCAGTCCGCCAGCACCAAGCATGGCGGCGGTTTGACCGCTGGCAACGGCGTACCCGATACGAAGTCCGGCCAGGCCGTGAATGTGCGAGAAGGTGCGCGTCACGATCAGCCGGGTGGCCTCGATGGGTCGATCGAGGAAAGAGGCGTAGTCGGCCGATCCGCCGACGTAGTGGTGATACGCCTCGTCGATGAGCACGGTCGCGGTCGGCGGCAGCTGGCGAATGAACGACTCGAGCTCACGACGGCCGGTCAGCGTACCCGTGGGGTTGTTGGGATTGCAGATGTAGACCAGCGTCGTCGCTGCGTCGGCCGAGGCCAGCATACCGTCGAGGTCATGGGCATGGCTATGGGTCAGCGGAACGGCAATCACTTCCGCGCCGCACCGCCCGGCACAGCGGCCCATCAGATCGAACGTCGGGATCGCCGTGATGACCTTCTTGCCCGGTGCCGCCAGAGCGGCCGCCGCGCGTCGGAGGATGTCGCTCGATCCACATCCGATGACGATCTGTTCCGGCAACACGCGATGCATCGCCGCAAGACGATCTCTCAGGTCCGCCGACTCGACGTCCGGGAACCGGTTCGCGAGGTCTGCGGCGTTCTCCTGAATCGCCCCGACTGCGCGCGGCGACGGACCGTACGCCGATTCGTTTCGGTTCAGACGGACCGGTCCATTCCGACTCGCGCCCCCGAAGCCCTCGATTCTCCCGGCCGCAGCGGCGTCGAGAAGCGAGGGCACCGATCCGGCCACGGCCGCCGTGGCGCCGATCTGTTGCAGAAGATGCCTTCGTGTGACACGCATACGTTTTATGGCACCGGCAGCATGACGGCCGTCATGCGCACGAGCACGGCGTTCGTGCCGGACTCGTCGACGAGTGGTTGCGGCGTACTGCGCGCGGTTCCGGTCGCCCTGTTCCAGTTGGCGGCAGGAACCACGCCCGCGATCTCGCTGGCATCCATGCCGATTGTGCTGCTTCCGACGACGTTGAGGCTGATTCTCCCGGCACCGGTCGGCGGAGGTGGCTGCGGCGCGGCGACGACCGGCACAATCTCCACCGCATTGACCGGCGCTCGTCGAGTCCCGGCCCCGGGCACCGGCGTTGCCGTGAGCGTGAAGTCTCCGCCGGTGACGGTGAACTTGAGATAATTGCCCGTCGAGTTGGCCGCCGGCGTGAACGTCCCCGAGAAGTCCGTGCTGGCGGGATCGATTACCTTGATCGTCGTGGTCAGCACGGGACTGCTGAGCGTGTAGTTGGCCGGACGGTCGAACGTCCGGTTGTCGCCGTCCACGTACACGTAGACGTCGTACGTCCTTGGCGCCAGTCGGGCGATCGTCACGGTCGTCGTCGACGTGTTCGACGAGTCGAGATACCCCTTCATCATCCGGCGATCTCCGGGGCCGCCGGTGGTCGGGAGCATCCAGATGTTGTTGGAGGTCCAGGTCACAGTGCCGCCAGTTGC
>DASTMZ010000034.1:0-40781 GCA_035713725.1 Micromonosporaceae bacterium | reverse complement strand
TCGGCCTCCGCGCCGGTCAGCACGCCCTCGAGGTAGTCGGCCAGCCGATCGAGATCAACGGGCGCGCGGGCGCCGTCAATTGGTGTCACGGCCGTCCCCCCGTCTCTCTCGTCGCGTTGGCGCCGTCTTCCGATGAGACTCCGTTCATGTCGTCCGGGTTCCGCAAGTAGCCGAGGATCACGGCGAGCCGGGCTCGGCCACGCGCGCAGCGGCTCTTGACCGTACCGATTGGGACGCCCAGCACCTCGGCCGCTTCCGCGACCGCGAGGCCCTGCATGTCGACCAGGATGATCGCGACGCGTTGATCGGCCGGTAGGCGTCCGAGCGCGCTGCGCACGTCCAGCACGGTGTCGACGTCGCGCGCCGGTGCGGCTACCTCCGTGTCGGGCAACTCGGTGGTCGGTCGCGCTTGGGCACGGCGTACCCGGTCGAGGCAGGCGTTCACCACGATGCGGTGCAGCCAGGTGGTCACCGCCGAGTCGCCCCGGAATCGTTCGGCACCGCGAAATGCGGAGATCAACGCATCCTGTACGGCGTCGGCCGCTTCCTCGCGGTCGCCCAACGTGCGCAGTGCCACCGCCCACAACCGATCACGGTGTCGCCGGACCAGCGTGGCGAACGCGTTGGGATCGCCGTTGACGTGCGCACGCAACAGCGTCGCGTCGTCGATCGATCCGTGGTCGGCCACCGCCGTATTATGCGGCCCGGGCACGCTGTGCGCTCAGCCCCCGTTGACCGTGATTTCGTCGATCTGGACCTGGAACTTGCCCGGGTTCTTGCTGCCGGCGGGTGGCAGCTTGCTGATCCAGACGAGTACGAAGCGCGTTTTCTGACCGACCGGCAGCGGGACCGAGGACCCGGCCACCACGGCCGGCCCGAGCTGGTGGTACGTCTGGTAGATCTGCTGATCGCCATTGCTCGTGTTGCCCGGGTCGACGTCGCCAACTCGTACGGACACCGTGGCGCCCGGGTTGTCGAAGTCCACCTTCACGTTCGCGACATTCGTCGGCTTACCCAGGTCGATCAGGACGCCCATGCCCGGCTTGATCAGCCCGAACGCCGGGCTGTTATACCAGTTGGTCTCCCAGCCGGTCGACTCGTCACCGTCGACCATCTTGCTCGCGCCGTCCAACTCCTCGCGGTTGCCGTGCGGCGGATCGACGATGCGGACCTGGCTGGGGGGTATTGCGATCGGGCCGGGCTGGATCGCGGTGTTCGCCGGGGTCGAGGAGGTCGACGTGGGCGGCGGAGTGGCCGCCGCCGACGGCTTGCCGTCACCTGTGAGTTTCAGCGTGACCACGAGCGCGGCGGCCGAGAGCACCAGCAGCGCGGCGACGCCAATGGCGAGCTTCCGCCCACTCCGACCCGGCTCGTCCGGCTCGGCCGGGTGCAGTGGAGTGACGAACCCGAGCGGCCCGCCGTCGTCGAAGAACTCGTCACCGCTGTCGGTGTCGAGGCGCGCAAGCTCCATGGCGAGTGCCTCTGCGGACGGTGGCGCGAGCGCTGGGTCCAGCAGATCCATCGCGAGGTCGCTCAGCGTCGGCGGCACGCCGCCCCGCACCTGGCGCGGGCTGACGAGCACGCCGTCGGCATCTCGCACGCCGTCGATCAAACGGTCCGAACCGAGCTCCGCGTGCGGCCAGTAGCCGGTGAGCGCGGCGTAGAGGACGCCGCCGATGCCCCGAATGTCGCGCTCCATGGATGCTTCCGAGTCGGCGCGGGCGTCCGCGAGCACCACGCGGCCGTCGTCGGCAATCAGAACGGTGCCCGGTTGTACGTTGCCGTGCACCATGTTCGTCGCGTGCGCCGCGGCGACCGCGCTCGCGACCGCGTGCGCGACGGCGGTGGCCCGCCCGGCGTCCAGTGGTCCGTCCGCGACGAGTTCCCGCAGCGCTGCCCCGTCCACCCACTCGCGCACCACATATGCCCGCGTGCCTTCGTCGATGGCGTCGTAGACGTCGACCAGATGCGGATGTGTGATGCGACTTGCGGCGACCGCCGCCGACATCATTTCGCCGGCCGCGTGGCCACCCGGGTGACGGAGCACGACCGCGATCGGCCGTCGCAGCACGACATCGAGACCGCGCCACACCTGGCGGCCGCGGGAGTCGTCGCTGATGTGCTCCTCGAGGCGGTAGCGCCCGGCCAGGATCTCGCCGGCCACCGACATACCCATCATCGCTACGTGCGCCGCGGGCTGGCCGGATTCGTGGCCGATGTCGGTCACCCGTCCTCCCTCCGGTGTGCGCGGCGTGCGCGAGTCACGTCAGAGCCTATGCGCCAAACGCCAGTATCGACGAGGGAACCCTACTCGCCCTAACTGAAACCTGACGCAGATGAGTTCGTCCTGTTGCACAGCTGGTGTCCGTTCGTACCGGAGTTGGTAGGGCTGCTGGGGATAAGTCTCACCAATCTGGACGATTACCCGGATCATTCATCGTGCAAATCGGGTCAGATCAGCGGCGTGTCGCTGGCGTGGTCGGCTCGTGTCAACGGTCGCTTTCGCCGCCTTGGGCGGGCAAAGTTGGCGTGGGCAAGGGTGGCTATTTGGCGCCTTGTGGCTGCGCTACTCTGCGGCGCTGTTATTTGGCGCCTTGTGGCTGCGCTACCCTGCGGCGCGCCATCGCGGCGACGTTCGAGATGTCCTTCGCGCGCAACGCGAGTCCGGCCAGCACGTACGCGACGACCAGCACCACACCACCGCCAGCGAGTGCGGCGACCGAGCCCACCTTCCCGGAGCCGACCTCGCGCTGGATGAACGAGGACAATGCCCAAGCGGGAATCGCGGCGATCACCGCGGCGGCGGCCAGCCGGCCGAGCGCGCCCATCGTCTCGCCGAGCGCGAGCAGGCCGATCCGGCGGCGCAACAGCTGGTACCCGATGATCGCGGCGATCACGTACGACACCGCGTTGCCGAGCATCAGTCCGGCATTGACGAGCGCGGCGGACAGGATCACGTAGAGGAACACGTCGATGGCGATGCGTACCCCCACGACCGGGATGTTCACCAACGCCGGCGTCTTCGTGTCCGGCATCGCGTAGAACGCAAACAGTTGCATCTGGGTGATCGCGTAGGGCACCAGGCCGATGGCCGCGACCGCGATCACGGTGCCGGTCTGTACCGCTTCTCGATGCGTGTAGTTGCCCCACTGGAACAGCGCGACCGCGAGCGGGCGGCCGAGCACGATGTACGCCGCCGTGACCGGTATCAGGACCACGGCCGACATCCTCGTACCCAGCGCGAGGTTGGTACCCATGTCGGCGTACCGGCCCTCGGCGGCGGCCCGCGCCAGTCGCGGCATCAGCGCGGTGAGGATGGACACCGCCACGATGCCGTGCGCCATCATGAAGATCAGGAAGGCGTTGTTGAAGATGGCCGGTCCGGGCGAATGGTCGCCGGCGTTGGACGGATTGCCGGCTGCCGACTGGGACAGCCGGAGGATGACGGTGAGCCCGATCTGCGTCATGATCACGTAGGTCAGCATCCAGGCGCTCGTCCGGCCGATCTGGCGCAGCCCGAGCTTCCGGAAGTCGAAGCGCCACCGCCAACGGAACCGCACGCGGCGCAGCGCCGGGATTAGGCCGGCCGCCTGTACGACGATGCCGAGCGTGGTACCGATGCCGAGCACCAGCACCTGCGCCGTGGTGATCGACGTCGGGAGAAGCGTCTTCGGACCCGGCATGATCCAGAACACCGCCGCGGTCGCGATCACCACGATGTTGTTGAGGATCGGCGACCACATCGGGGCCATGAAGTGCCCACGCGTGTTCAGGACGCCGGCCAGCAGCGCGGCGATGCCGTAGAAGAAGATCTCCGGAAGGATCAGATACGACAGCGTGGTGATGAGGTGCTTGTCCGACGCGCTCGAGTGCGCGGCGACGAGCTGGGTGAGTAGCGGCGCGGCGGCGACCGCGATGAGCGTGGCACTGGCGAGGAACAGCGTGGCGAGCGTCAGCAGCCGTTGGGTATACGCCTCACCGCGGTCCGCGTCCTGGGTGCGCGCCTTCATCAGCAGCGGCACGATCACGCTGGACAGCACGCCGCCGAGCAGCAGCTCGTACACCATGTTCGGCAGCGTGTTCGACAAGTTGTACGCGTTGCCGACGCTGGACGCGCCGATCGCCGCGCCGAGCACGACGGTGCGGAGCAGGCCGGTCACGCGACTGACCATGCTGCCGGTCGCCATGATCGCGCTGCTGCGCGCGATCGACGGCTGCTCGTCCGGGATGGCCGGCGCGGGTGGTGGGCCGCCCGGCCGCGTCGGGACGCTCGCCCGACCGGTCGGCGTCCCTGCCGGAGGTGCGCTTGTCGGCGGGTAGATGACGGGCGACGCCACGCCGATCGCGCGCTCTGGCCGACCCGGCCAGCCCGGCTGCACCGCGCCGAGTGGCGCGTTCGGGTCGGTCGGCGGATAGACCGGCGACAGGACCGACGTCTGTTGGCCGTAGAGCGCCCAGGTCGGATCGTCGGCACGGCCCACGATCGGGATGAGCATGGTCCGGTCGGCCGCCCCGAGCCCATCGGTCGGCACGACCGGCAACAGCATGGTGGCGTCCGGGTCGCGACCCTCGCGCTCCCACCGTTGTTCCGTTCGTGCCATGCGCCGACAGTAGCGGGTATCAGCGCGTTTGCGGCATGGCCTCGACCGGGTCCGTCACGGTCGAAGGACCGACGACCGGCGACGCGCCGGCATAACGTACCGGCGTTATGCCAAGGCGCTGCGGATCGGCGGACCGCTACGCTGTCCGACGCGATGTCCGAGACCCCGCGTGCCGACCGCGCCGCACCCAGCCTCAGCACGGCGCAACGCCGCGCCGTCGCGGAACTCATGCGCGTCTCGCCGGTCGCCGACGAAATCGGCGCGCGATTCGCCGCCGCCGGATTCGAGCTTCACCTCGTCGGTGGCTCGGTGCGCGACGCCCTGCTCGGACAACTCGGAGACGATCTCGACTTCGCGACGGACGCGCGACCCGAGCAGACGCTCGCGGTCGTCGACGGTTGGGCCGAGGCGATCTGGACGACCGGCCAGGACTTCGGCACGATCGGCGCCGCCCGGCGCGGTCTGCGGCTGGAGATCACCACGTTTCGCGCAGACGCCTACGACCGGGTCAGTCGCAAGCCGATCGTGGCGTACGGCGACAGTCTCGCCGACGATCTGCGGCGCCGCGACTTCACCATCAACGCGATGGCGGTCTCCGTGCCCGGGCACGTGTTCGTCGACCCGTACGGCGGACGGACCGACCTCGCCGCAAAGCTGATCCGTACGCCGAGCGCGCCACGCGACAGCTTCGCGGACGATCCGCTGCGCATGCTTCGAGCCGCGCGCTTCGTCGCGCGACTCGGATTCACGATTGCCGACGACGTACGTGCCGCCATGACAGCGATGGCCGCTGATCTCGGCCGCATCGCGGTAGAGCGGATCAAGGACGAATTCGCGAAGCTGATGGTCGCGAACGATCCGGTCGCCGGAGTGCGAATGCTCATCGAGACCGGCCTGGCGGACGTATTCCTGCCGGAGGTCGCCGGGCTCCGGCTGGAGATCGACGAGCACGCGCAACACAAGGACGTGTACGAGCACACGCTCGCCGTGATCCGCAACGCGATCAATCTCGAGCCGGACGGTGCCGATCTCGTGCTGCGCCTTGCCGCGTTGATGCACGACGTCGGCAAGCCGGCGACCAAGGCGGTCGGGCCGGACGGCCGGGTGTCCTTCCACCATCACGAGATCGTCGGCGCCCGCCTGACGAAGCAGCGCCTGCGTGCGCTCCGCTTTCCCAAGGACGTCGTCTCGGAGGTGGCGGCCCTCGTCGCCCTGCACCTTCGGTTCTACGGGTACGGGCAAGGCGACTGGACCGACTCCGCGGTGCGCCGCTACGTCACCGACGCCGGCGATCTGTTGCCGCGCCTGCACATCCTGACACGCTCTGACTGCACCACCCGCAATCGGCGCAAGGCCGACCAACTCGCCGCCGACTACCGCTCGCTCGAGGAGCGGATCGAGCGCATCGCGGCCGCGGAGGACCTGGCGCGGGTACGCCCGGATCTCGACGGCAACGCGATCATGGAGTTGCTGGGAGTTCCGCCTGGGCCGGTTGTTGGCGAGGCTTGGCGTTATCTCAAGGAGTTGCGGCTCGATCGCGGGCCGTTGTCGCACTCGGAAGCGGTCGATGCGTTGTATGCGTGGGCTGCTGCTCGGGGGCTTCGGTAGTCGGGTCTGGCTCCTGTCGGTCTGGGATGGCGGTGGTTGCGGTGGGGGCCTGGGCCGGCCCGCCCCGCCGCAGCGGTCAAGCTTGATCTACGTCGGGTGCGGGCCGGCTCAGGCCGAACGCACGATCGCGCACCGAGCCGTGGGGGTTGGGCTATCGGGGTGGGAGTGATATCCGAAGGTGCTGTGATGGGTGGCGTGGGCGGCTTTCGTGGCCGGGGCGGCGCGGCAAGGGCGTTAGGGGTTGGTAAGCGGGGCGAGGGTCGTGGTCTCAAGGTTGGCGGGCGATCCTTGGGGGCGTGAGCGCGCCGAGCGGGACGGTGTGGCCGGACCGGCCGGAGTCGGGCGCGTCCGCGCATCGCGACGCGACCGGCGCTAGTGCGCTCGACCCGGTTGTTCGGCGTCGCATCCTACTGACGCTGATCGCGGCCGGTCTCGCGATCGTCATCGACTCGTGGTGGCGACAGACGACCGCGACCGAGGTCGTCGGCGCCGCCGGCACGCTGACCGCGGCCGGTCGGCTCGCCGGTCTCGTCGGCGGCTATCTGCTGCTCGTACAGGTGCTCCTGATGAGCCGGGTACCCGTGATCGAGCGCGCGTCGAGCGGAGCGCGGCGATCGCGGTGGCATCGCGACCTCGGTGCGTACGTGGTGGTCGTGGTGTGCCTGCACGTCCTGCTGATCACGCTCGGGTACGCGGCGGCGAACAACTCCGGCATCTGGCACGAGGTGGCGACGCTGCTCACCACGTACCAAGACATGATCACGGCGGTCGTGTCGTTCGGGATCCTCCTCGTGGTGAGCCTGATGGCGATGCGGGCGATCCGGCGCCGGTTGCCGTACGGGTTGTGGCACGCCTCGCACGCGTCCGTCTATCTCGTGCTGCTATTCGTCTACGGGCACCAGTTGGCCGACGGGCAACAGTTCGTGTTGAGCGAACCAGCACGCCGACTGTGGATCGCGGCGTACCTGTTGGTGGTCGCCGCGATCGGGTACGGCCGGATCGTCGTACCGGTGCGGCTGAACGTACGGCATCGGCTGCGCGTGGCATCGGTCGTGACCGAACTGCCCGGCGTGGTGTCCGTGTACGTCACCGGTCGCGACCTGTCCGCGTTACGCGCCGCGCCCGGCCAGTACGTGCCGTGGCGATTTGTCACGCCGCGGGGCTGGTGGCGGTCGCATCCGTATTCGCTGTCGGCCGCACCGAACGGCGAATGGCTCCGCCTGACCGTGAAGGCGGTCGGCGACGAGTCGGCTGCCATCGCCGACGTGCCGCCCGGCACGCGAATCTGGATCGACGCACCGACCGGCGAGTTCACCACAGCACACGCGAACCGACCGCGGGCACTGCTGATCGCCGCCGGCACCGGCATCACGCCGGTTCGAGCGCTGATGGAGACCATGCCGGTGGGTACCGTCGTGATCTATCGTGCGCGTAGCGCGGCAGAGCTGATCTTCCGCGACGAAGTAGACAGCCTGGCTGTGGATCGCGGCATTCGCCTTTGGTACGCGCTGGGTCGGCGCACCGATCCGGACCCGGCGCGGCTGTTCACGCCGGACGGACTCCGCGAGCTGATCCCCGATATCCAGGAACGTGACGTGTACGTGTGCGGTCCGACGGAGTTTGCTGCGCGGGTCAACACGACGCTGGCCGAGATCGGTGTGCCGCCGCGGCAACTGCACATGGATTCGTTCGAGCTATGAACGCTGACGACTCATGAACGCGGGAATCCGCCGGGTCACGTTCGCCGTCGCGGGCACCGCGGTCGCGGCGTTGGTGCTCATCGGATACAAGGGCACGCAGGGTGCCCCGGGCGCGACCGGCACCACGGCGGACACCAGTTCCGGTGAGGCCACCAACGGCGTACCCGTGAAGCAGGGCCGTGCCACTCTCCCAGCCGGTGACTACATGATCGCCGGACCGGCCGTGTCCACGCCGTTCGGACCGGTGCAGGTGCGGCTGACCGCCAACGGCACGCGCATCGCGGACGTGCACGTGCTGCAGGCGCCCAACGATCGCGGCCACTCCACGCAGATCAACGACTATGCGGTGCCGATCCTGAAACAAGAGGTACTGCGGACGCAGAGCGCCGACGTCGACGTGGTGTCCGGCGCGACGTACACGAGCTTCGCCTTTGCACAGTCGCTACAGGCGGCGCTGGACGCGGCCGCGAAGCGCTAGCCGGCAATCACGCCGCCTGCGACGCGACGTTGTCCGCGGGCGCCGCCGACTGCAACGGTGGTTGGCCTCGGGTCAGCCACGCGTACGACATGGCGAGCGCGAGATATCCGACGGACACGCCGACGATCGTGGCGGCCGAATGACCGTTGGCCGGCAGCGTCAGCGCTGCGATGAACAGCCCGGCCACGAACATGAGGTTGAACAGCGTGTCCTCGACGCTGAACACCCGGCCGTGGAACTCCTCGTCGCAACACACCTGCACGTTCGTATCGACCACAATCTTGATGCTTTGCGACGACAGATTGGCGACGAACGTCGCGGCGACCAGCAGAAGCGGGACGAAGGGCAAACCGAGCGGCGGCAGCGTGACGGCGATCAGCAGTGTCATCGCGAACACCCAGGCGCGGCCGCCGATGCGCCGAGTGGCGTACGGCGTGACGAATGCCGCCCCGATCGCCCCGACGCTGCCGATCACCACGACCACGCCAAGTCCGCCGATCGCGTCGGAGTAGCTGGCATAGAAGTAGCGCGAGTAGAGCAGCAGCGTCGCGAGCGTCATCACGCCGTAGAGCGTGCGGCACAACGCCTGCACGCCCATCGCGTACGCAACCGGCGGACGGCCGAGCAGGTGCCGTGCGCCGGCTACCATGCCACGCGCGGTCGTGGCCATCTCGGCCGTGATCGACGTCGCGCGAACGACCGTCACGTCGGGACCCAGCGAACGGCGCGCAAACGAGAGCCGAGCCGTCGCCGAGGCGATCACATAGAACGCCGCACCGGCGGCGGCGAGCACCGCGTACCCGTGGATGTTCGTGTGCAGGACGGTGTGCAGCGCCACGGCCGTGGTACCGAGACCGAGCGAGTACGCCACCGTACCGAGCGTGGACGCCACGGCGTTGTTCGTGACGAGCAACTGTTCGGGTACGACATGCGGCGCGGACGCGGACACGCCGGACAGGAAGAAGCGGTTGACCGCGGTGATCAACAGGGCGCATAGGAAGAACAGCAGGCTCGCGCCGAGCGTCGCAAGCGCCAGCGCGGCGGCGAGCGCCAGCGCGGCACGTACGAGATTTGCGAGGTAGAGGATGTCACGTCGGCTCCAGCGATCGAGGAACACGCCGACATACGGCCCGACCACGGAGAACGGGACAAGGAGCACGGCGAATCCGGTGGCGATCTTGACCGAGCTGGTCTGCTGTGCCGGGTTGAACAGCACCGAGACCGCGAGCGCGGCCTGGAACAGCCCGTCGCCGTACTGACTGGTCAGCCGTACGCCGAGCAGCCGGCGAAAACCGCTCAGGCGGCCCAGCGCCCGGAGGTGCCCACGAAACTGGCTGGCCGGCACTCGGCCAGCGTACGGCCGCTGCCTGGGCGCCCGGCCTTGACATCGACATCCGCCCAGGCAGCGTCACAACGTCATGGCTATCTCGCCTCGGCTCCGTCGATTGCCGGAGCCGCCCCGTTGCCGGTAGTAGCGGCAGCCGTCGCCCCGTTGATCGCCGATGCGGCACCGCCGAGGCGGGCAAGTAGTGCGCTCAGGTCGACACCGGTCAGATCCGAACCGATCTGGAGACCCTGCGCCACGTTAGCGGCGACCGTACGCGTCAACGACGATGCGCCGTCCGCGGAGACCACGGTCAGCTTGTCGATCGCACTGATCGGGGCGGACGCCGCCTCGACGACCTGTGGCATGACCTTGACGAGCAGGTCGAGTACGGCGGCGTCACCGTACGTGGCGAATGCGTTGGCACGTTCATGCATGGCCGCGGCCTCGGCCTCGCCGCGAGCCTGAATCGCGGACGCCTCGGCGGCACCTTCGCGTTCGATCGCGTCGGCGATCGCGGTCCGCCGGCGCTGCTCGGCCTCGCCTTCCTTGGCACCCTCGATCGCGACCGCCTCGGCGACCGCGGCGCGGCGGGCCTTCTCGCCCTCGCCCACAAGTCGATCGCGCTCCGCCGCGGCCTGCGCAGCTGCGATCGTCGCCTGCCGGTCGGCGTCCGCGCGGAGGATGGCAGCCTTGCGGGACGCCTCGGCCTCCTGCTCGACCTTGTACCGCTGCGCATCGGCCGGCTTGCGGACCTCGGTGTCGAGTTGTCGCTCCTTGAGCTCGGCGTTGCGCTCGGCCACCTTCTGCTGCTCGACCAGGATCGCCTGCTGCCGCTCGGCCGCCACGATCGGTCCGGCGGCCGACGACTTGGCGTTCGCCGCGTCGATTTCGGCCTGCACACCGGCCTTCTTCAGCGCGAGGTTGCGCTCCGCCTCGGCGATGGCCTCCTCGGCGCGCATCCGCTCCTGTTCCGCGTTCTGCCGCGCCTGCGCCTCCGCGATCGCGGCGGCCTTGAACACGCGCGCGGCTTCGGGCCGACCTAGGTCCTGCAGGTACGTGCCATCGGTACGGATGTCCTCGAGCTGGAACGCGTCGACGATGAGCCCCTGATGGGTCAACGCCCGCTCGGCCTCCTCGGCGACCGCGCTAGCGAACGCGGCCCGGTCTCGGATGATCTCCTCGACGGTGAGCCGACCGACGATCGAGCGCAGCGCACCGGAGAGCACCTGGGCGGTAAACACGGCGATGCGGTCCTGCTGGTGCAGGAACCGCTGCGCGGCGGACCGGATCGATTCGGCCGACCTGCCGACCTTGACGATCGCGACGGCGTCCGCGTCACAACGGATGCCCTGCTTGCTGACCGCTCCGGTGATCGCGACAGGGATTTCCCGGCTGGATAGATCAAGAATGTAGAGCCGTTGCACCACGGGCATGACGAACACCGACGCGCCCATCACGACCTTCTGGCCGGTCAGATCCGCGACGACGGTCCCGTCCGCGCTTAACGACGAGTGCGTCTTGCGGCCGGTGATGATGAACGCCTGGTTGGGTCCGGCGACCTGGATGCGCGACAGGACAAACCAGATGATCAGAACGACGAGCACGGCAGCGCCGGTGATCGCGATGGCGAGCGGAGACATGGTCCATCCTTAGTGGACAGCCGGCTGACATCGGTCAGCGCAGCGCGGGGGTCGTCGCCTCGACGACGACGCTGGTTGAGCTCGGCGCATCGATCACCAGGATCGGCGTACCCGCGGGCAGGGCATCGGCGGCCCGCGCGTGGAACTTCATCAACTGACCGGCGAGCCTGATGCGAACCTCGCCGTAGCCGTCCGCCGGGATCTGCTGGATCACGACGCCGAGCGTGCCGATCACGTCGGATTGCGTCGGCGTGGCATCGGTGCGCATGTCCATCGCAGCCCGGGTCAGTCGTGCCCCGAGCCACGCCGTCGGCAGCGCAGCGGCGAGGCCGACAACGACCGGTACTGTCGCCGTGCGGGCGTCGGTCAGTTGAGCGGCAATCGCCCCGCCGAAGCCGAACGCGCCGATGAATCCGGCGATGCTCGGCAGCGACAACGCTGCGTCCGCGCCGGAGTGGCCAGCGTGGCCGGCGTGGCCAACGTGGGCGTGCAGGTGAATCGGCGCGGGCAACCGCAGATGGAACGGCACGTGCAAGTGCAGGTGTCCGACGTGAACGTGGCCGCCGAACACGAGCGACGGGGCGAGCAGAAACAGGCCGAATCCGCCGACGATGAGGAACGTTGTCGTCACCGCGTGTCGCCTCCATCGCGTCTCGCCGCATCGGCGAGAATCGCTCTAACGTCACGATAGATCTGCGCTGCCATCGCTGTACGTCCCGAAACTGTGATCACGCAGACACCCGGCGGCGCCTCGTTCGGGTTGGCTGGTTCGGGTTGGCTGGTTCGGGTTGGCTGACGTGACGTCCGAAAGCCGCCAGCGAACTGTCGGCGGGTGCGGGAACACTAGTAGTCATGCAGTGGATTGCGGTACCAGCACCGATCGGCGCTCTGGGCGTCGCCGCGGCCGACGACGAGATCACGCGCGTGCACTTCGGCGGCGTCGGTCGGCACTCCGTCGCGACCGCACCGGCGCCGGTGCTAGCCGCCGCGGCCGCTCAACTCGACGCGTATTTCGCCGGTGAGTTGACCGACTTCCAGCTGCCGCTTGCCGCGCCGGACGGGTCGGACTTCGAGCGTGCGGTGTGGAAGGCGATCGCCGATATCGGGTACGGCGAGATGGCGACGTACGGCGACATCGCGAAGCTCGTCGGCGACAAGGAGGCGGCGCGGGCGGTCGGCATCGCGTGCAACCACAACCCGCTGCCGATCATCGTGCCGTGCCATCGGGTCGTCGGAGCCGGCGGCAAACTCGTCGGGTTCGGTGGCGGGCTGGACCGCAAGCGGTTCCTGCTCAACCTCGAAGCACGCGTCAAGATCGAGCGCGACTTCCAATAGGCATCGACGGCCGGACACAAAACGGCGCCGCCGCTGAAGACCTCAGCGGCGGCGCCGTGTCTTACCTGCCGTAGTGCGTGTGCCTCGGTGCGTGACCCGGACGATTACGACTGGGTCAGCGGCGGGGCGAACTCGCCGCGGATGAACGCCTCGACAGCGGCGTGCGCGTCGTGGTCGGAATACTGCACCGGCGGCGACTTCATGAAGTAGCTCGACGCGGACAGCACCGGACCGGCGATCTTGCGGTCCATCGCGATCTTGCAGGCGCGGACCGCATCGATGATCACGCCCGCCGAGTTCGGCGAGTCGTGCACCTCGAGCTTGAGTTCGGCATTCAGTGGTACGTCGCCGAACGCGCGACCCTCCATGCGGATGTATGCCCACTTCCGGTCGTCCAGCCACGGCACGTGGTCGGACGGGCCGATGTGCACGTCGCTGCGCGCCATCTCGTGTGGGATCTGCGAGGTGACCGACTGGGTCTTCGAGATCTTCTTCGAGATGAGGCGGGTGCGCTCCAACATGTTCATGAAGTCCATGTTGCCGCCGAAGTTGAGCTGGTAGGTGCGCAGCAACTCGACGCCGCGGTCCTCGAACAGCTTCGCCAGCGCACGATGCACGATCGTGGCACCGACCTGCGACTTGATGTCGTCGCCGACGATCGGCAAACCGGCATCGGTGAACTTCTTCGCCCAGACCGGGTCGGACGCGATGAACACCGGCAGCGCGTTGACGAAACCGCAGCCCGCGTCGATGGCGGCCTGTGCGTAGAACTTGTCCGCCTGCTCGGAACCGACCGGCAGGTATGACACGACGACGTCGACGTTTGCCTCGCGCAGCGCGGCGGCGACATCGATCGGCGCGTCGTCGGACTCGTCGACCATTTCCTTGTAGTACTGCCCCATGCCGTCGAGCGTCGGACCGCGTTGCACGGTCACCCCGGTCGGCGGCACGTCACAGAGTTTGATCGTGTTGTTTTCGCTCGCGAATATCGCTTCAGACAGGTCGTGCCCCACCTTCTTGGCGTCCACGTCGAACGCCGCGACGAACTCCACATCCGAGACGTGGTAGCCGCCGAAGGTGACGTGCATGAGACCCGGTACGCGCGAGTTTGGATCGGCGTTGCGGTAATACTCCACGCCCTGGATGAGGGACGAAGCGCAGTTACCGACACCGACGACGGCGACGCGAACGGAGCCCATCGCAAGTGCCTCCTTCATTCATCACGGCCGCTCCGGCGTGTCCGGAAGCGGTATATTGCGGATTGCGCCGGTCGGATTTGCATCCAGCCGGCGGCCCGGGATCAGCCGGGCTGCCTCGTCGAGCCGGCGGCTGGTGCCGCCGGTCCGGTTGGCGGCCCGTCACCGGGCTGGCGGCCGGAGCGCTCGGTCGCGATGAGCTCCTCCAACCAACGGACCTCGCGCTCGCAAGCGTCCAGCCCATGTCTTTGCAGTTCGAGCGTGTAGGCGTCGAGCCGTTCGGCGGCGCGGCTGATCGCCTGGCGCATGCCTTCCCGCCGCTCCTCGATGCGACGCCGACGACCCTCGAGGATGCGCAGCCGCGTGTCGGCGTCGGTCCGAGCGAAGAACGCGAAATGCACGCCGAAGCCCGCATCCTCGAACGTCTCGGGACCGAGCTCGGCGAGGAGCGTCTGGAAGCGCTCCTTGCCCTCGGCGGTGATTTTGTAAACCACGCGACCGCGACGGGTGGTCAGCGGCGGCACGCCCGGGTCGGTGCTCTCCGCGCCCGGCTCCTCGGTGATCCAGCCGTCGGTCTGCAGCCGACGCAGCGTCGGGTAGAGCGAGCCGTAGGAGATTGCCGCACGGATCGCGCCGAGTTTCGTGTTGAGCTGCTTGCGCAGCTCGTAGCCGTGCATGGGCGACTCGTGCAAGAGGCCGAGGATGGCTAGCTCCAGCACGTGACACCCCCTCCCAGTCGTCGGGCTTCACATGTCGTTCACCCAACCGTGCCGCTCGACCCGGCGGGTTCACCGCAGGTTTGATGGCCCGATGTATCGCTACGATACATCGCCACGTTAGAGCGTGCCGACCGCTCGACGCAATCCACAGGGCGGGAGACCTTGATCACGCACGGTGACCACGGTCGCCGTACCGGACTTGACCGCGTACCCTCTTGCCCATGCGCACGCAGCGCCAGTCGGTCGACTACTCGCTTCAACGGCGAGCGCTGCTGCGTGAGGTGTATTCGAACCGTGTTGGTACGTATGAGGTGTGCGACGCCTCGCCGTACCTGAAGAGCGCGGCACGCTTCCACGGCGACCAGACCGAGGAGCGCTGCCCGATCTGTCGGCGGGAGAATCTCACCCACGTCAACTACATCTACGGTGATGAGCTCAAGACCTCGGCTGGTCAGGCGCGTTCTCAAGCCGAACTGCCGACGCTAGCAATGACGCTGCGTGAATTCACCGTCTATGTTGTAGAGGTATGCCGTGGCTGTGGGTGGAACCATCTCGTTGAGCAATACGTGCTGGGTCGGGACGGTTTAGTGGATTCCGATGGGGACGCGGCAGCCGCCGCGGCGTCCTCGGTTCCAGCAACGGCGTCACGCCGGTCGGCACCCCCGTCGACCGGGACGTCACCGATGGCCAACTCGCCCGCATCGGCGCCGACCCCCGGCGTCGTGCGGACTGGGTCGCGTGGCTCGCGCCGCGCGGACCCCAGGTGAGTTGATCGTCGGCGACCGTGTGACGTGACAGCGACTGTTAACCCCGGTGGCGACTGACTGCAGCGCGGCCCTGACCGGCAAGGTGACGGATGACTTCGTATTTCGACGACCCCCCAGCATCAGAGGGCTTCAGCGGCCCTGATCATGGGTACGGTCGCGGCGACGGCCACGCCGGTCGCGCCGGTCGCCGAGGCCACGATTCCGGCCGGTCGGGCGGATACGGCCCAGACGGCGAGTTCGATCCGTTCGACGGCCGAGCCAGCGTCCACAATGGTCATGGCGGTCGTGTCCACAATGGCAACGGCGGCAACGGCAACGGCAACGGGACTCGCCGGCCGGCCGGCTCGACCGGCTCCGCTTCGGTGCGTTCCGCGGTCGGCGCGGCAGCGGCCCGGGCGTCGACCGGATGGGCCCGGGCGTCGGCCGGTTTTGCCCGGATCGGTGGCCGGGCGTCGGCCGGCCGAGCATCGGTTCGCCCAGCAGACTACGACTCGGGTTATGAGCCGGGCTATGACTCGGGCTATGGGTCGGTTGGCGGCGATGGATTCGACCCATTCGAGGACGACATTCCGGCCGCCGGGCGGGCTAGCGTACCGGTGGCCAGCGGCCGCGCGTCCGTACCCGTCGGACCGGGCGGCCCCGGTGGTCCGGGCGGACCGGGCGGACCCGGCGGTCCGGGTGGGCCGGTCCCGGGCGGCCGTCGGCCACTCACCAAGAAGGCTCGCCGCCGCCGGCAGGTCATTGCCCTTCTCGCAGTGCTGATCATGTTGACCGGCGTCGGCGTGATCACCGGCGTCTACTACACGTCGAGAATCACGCTCGGGGCCGACCTGCCGTTGCAGCAATCCACCACGGTCTTCTACTCGGACGGCAAGACGGTGATGGCCAAGCTCGGCGAGGAGAATCGGATCATCCTCTCCGACAACCAGATCCCGCCGATCGTGAAGCAGGCAGTGACCGCCGCCGAGGACGTCACGTTCTACTCGAACGAAGGCGTCGACTTCAAGGGGATCGTGCGCGCCTTCGTCAACAACGTGACGGGCGGCGACACGCAAGGCGCGTCAACCATCACGCAGCAATACGCGCGCAGCGTTGCCAATCTGACTTACTCGGCGTCGTACTCACGCAAGTTCAAAGAGATCGTCCTCGCGATGAAGATGACGCAGCGCATGACCAAGGACGAGATCCTCGACAACTACCTGAACACCGTGCCGTTCGGCCGGGGCGCGTACGGCATCGAGGCGGCCGCCGAGGCGTATTTCGGCGTCACCGCGGCGAAGCTGCAACCTAACCAGGCGATGGTGCTCGCCGGCATGATCAAGAACCCGAACGGCAACGTGTACGACCCGTTCTGCGCCGCCGGCGGCAAGGGACCGTGCCAGACCGCAATCGACCGGTTCAACTATGTGAAGCAACAGATGCCGAAGGTGCCGGCCCGGTCCGGATACATCAACGCTGCTCAGATCGCCACCCTGGCATACCCGACGAACGCGAAGAAGGACACCGGAGACGCGGCCGCCAACGCACTGGCGAAGCCGGAGGGCTTCATCGTCCACCACGTGATGGACGAGCTCAGCCAGGCGAAGCGCCCGGACGGCACGCTGGTCTTCCCGACCACCGGCTCGAACAGCCTCAAGTTCGGTGGTTACCAGATCGTCACGACGATCGACGCCAAGGCGCAGGCCGCCGCCGAGAAGGCGGCCGGTGGCACGGTCAAGGGCACGCCGATGTACGGCATGAAGGCCGGCATCGGTGCGGCGCTTGTGTCGGTGCAGCCGGGCACCGGCGCGGTCGTCGCCTATTACGGCGGCGCGAACGGCTCCAACCTGGACTTCGCCGGCATCTACAACGATCCCGTGTTCGGCAACGGACAGACCACGAACGTGTCGGTCGTGCCCGGCTCGTCATTCAAGACCGTGACGCTTGCCACCGCGTTGAAGCAGGGCATCTCGCTGAACTCGTACTGGTACGGACCCCACGAACGGCAGTTCAAGGACCGCATCCAGAAGGTGAAGAACTCCGGCAACACGGAAGCCTGTCCCGGCGCGGCACACGTCTGCACGCTGTGGAAGGCGCTGCAGGAGTCGCTGAACACCGTCTACTACGCAGTTGGTGAATACGCCAAGCAGGGCATGAGTCCCGCCAAGGTCATCGACATGGCGTACGACCTCGGCGTCAAGCACATCTGGGCGAACGCGCAGTGCAAGGGCAGGCGCTTGGACCTCACCGGCACCAACGGTGACAAGCTCTTTCCGAACTGTCTGAGCGGCGACGTGAGCTTCGGCGGCTTCGCGGTGAACGTGCAGGACATGGCAAACGTGATGGCCACGCTCGCGAACGAAGGCGTCCGAGCCGACGAGCATTTCGTCAAGTACGTGAGTCAGGGTTTCGGCAACGACGCCCACAAGGTCTACCAGACCGCCGTACACCTCACGCCGGTGCCGGGCTTCACGCCGGAGATGGCCGACGACGAGCAGTGGGCGATGCAGCAGGTCTACAAGAACGCGGACGAGAACGACAACCGCCTCGACGACGGACGGCCGGCCGCGGTCAAGACCGGTACGTGGGAACTCGGTCAGGCGGGCAAGGCCAGCACCGAGAACAGCAGCGCGTTCTTCAACGGGTACACGGCGGGCAGCGCGAAGGACGGCGGCATCGCCACGTCGGTGTGGGTCGGTTACACCGGTAAGCCGATCGCGATCGTGGATCAGAACGGCAGGAACATCGGTGGCTCGACCGTGCCAGCGGCGATCTGGGCGTCATACATGAACGCGTACCTGAACAACGGCCCGGGCGGAAAACCCTACCCGATCCAGCAGTTCGCCGGTCTCAAGAACACCGGCGATCCCAATGCCGGCGAGACCGAGGCGCCGAGCACCGCACCGCCATCGCAGCCCGGCCAGCCGTGCTTCTTCCCGCCGCTCTGCGGCGGCGGAGGCGGCGGCGGTGGAGGCGGCGGTGGAGGCGGCGGCGGCGGCGGTGGCGGTGGAGGCGGCGGCGGCGGTTCGCCACCGCCAAGCCAACCGCCCGTCTCGCCACCACCCTCGACCGGTCCGCCCGGTGGCGGTCGGCACTAACCGATCGCCTGGTCAGCCCTGGGTTGAGCAGGACAGGCCTACGCACGCGCGGCATGTGACGGTTCCGTCCGTCCACGCCGCGCGTGCCTGCGTAACACCGCAGCAGGGCCGCGCAGTCTCATGCGACGGTCGGGTTGGGAGCGCATCGATGCGCAGGGCAGGATGTACCGGTGACCACCACCGAGCCGGCTGCCGAGAAGGTCGACGCACCGATTGACGCGCCATCGCGCTCGGACAACTTCGTGCGCGGGCTGTCCCAAGCGATCGGCGGCCCACTTGGGCGTCACGCGGTGCGGCCGCCGAGCCGGTTCTGGACGGTCGCCAGGTTGATCGTCGCGCTGACATGTCTCGCGCTGACGCTGCACTGGGCGGAGAAGTCGGACTGCAACACCGGCGAGTGGGTCAATCTCAGTCAGTACCGGCACGCTTGCTACACCGACGTTGTCGCGCTCTACAACAGCGAAGGACTCGGACAGGGCAAGGTCCCGTACGTCGACACGCCCGTCGAATATCCGGTGCTCACCGGCGCGTTCATGGGTCTGATCGGGCTGCCAGTGCACGCGTACGTCAAGGACCACCCGACCGACAATCCGTACGAGTGGTATTACAACCTCACCGCTGTCGCGCTCGGAGTCTGCGCGGTCGCCACGGTCCTCGCGCTGTTGATGCTGCGCCGACGACGGCCCTGGGACGCCGCGATGTTCGCCGCGTCACCGGCGCTGTTATTGACCGCGACGGTGAACTGGGATCTGCTCGCGGTGGCGTTCGCGATCGGCGCACTGCTTGCGTGGTCTCGCCAGCGGCCGACCTTTGCCGGCATCCTCATCGCACTTGGCGCCTCCGCCAAGCTGTGGCCGGCATTCCTGTTGTTGCCGCTGCTGTTGTTGGGGTGGCGGGCGCGACGCCTCGGCGACGCAATCTACGCCACCGCGGTGGCGGCGCTCGCCTGGCTCGTGGTGAACCTGCCGTTCATGCTGCTCTACTGGCACAACTGGAGCCAGTTCTTCCGACTGAACACGACGCGGGCGATCGACTGGGGTACGTCCTGGTACATCGGGCAGAACGTACCGCACGTCTTTGGTCCGGGCGTTGGCTTGCCCGGCGTCACCGTCCTGGCGCAACACGTCACCGCTGTCGACGTGGTCAGCTATGCACTCTTTGTCGTCGCGTGCGCGGCGATCGGCCTGTTGGTCTACAAGGCACCGCGCCGGCCGCGGCTCGGTCAACTCGCGTTCCTGGTGGTCGCGGCGTTCCTCATCTTCTCGAAGGTGTGGTCCCAGCAGTACGTGCTGTGGCTGCTGCCCCTTGCGGTGCTGGCGCGGCCACGGTGGGGCGCTTTCCTGGCATGGCAGGCGGCGGAGGTCTGCTACTTCTTCGCATTCACCGGTGAACTGCTGCGCGCGTCCGGACGCCCGATCTTCCCGGAGGGCGTGTTCATCCTCGCCGCGCTGCTTCGCCTGGTGACCGTGTGCGTCATGTGTGGCTACATCGTGCGTGACGTGCTGCGTCCGGAGTTGGACGTGGTGAGGCGTACGTACGAGGACGACCCGGACGGCGGAGTGTTCGACGGGGCGCCAGATCGCGACGAGGATGTCGAACTCGTCAGTTATCCAACTGGCTGACACCGCAACTCACGAGCCACCCGGCCGCGTTGCCGTCCGGGGCTCGGCTGGGCCGCTAGCCAGTTAGATAGTCGCGAAGCATGGCGATGTCGGAGCGCTGGCCACTCGCGCCGCCGGGCGTCTCCACCACGACCGGCGCCCCAGCGGCCGCGACGACGGCGCCGATGAGCTTGGGATCGATCGTGCCCTGCCCGAAATTCTCATGTCGGTCGCGGCCGGAGTCGAACGTGTCCTTCGAGTCGTTCGCGTGGACGAGGTCGATCCGGCCGGTGATGGCTCGCACCCGCTCGACCAGGTCGACCAGCTCCTCGCCGCCGGCGTGCGCATGGCACGTGTCGAGGCAGAAGCCCGCGCCGAACTCGCCGACCGCGTCCCACAACCGTGCGATCTCGTCGAGCTTGCGGGCGCAGGCGTTGTCGCCGCCAGCGGTGTTCTCGATCAATATCGGCAACGGGAAGCCACCCGACTCGGCCGCACTGGTGAACACCTTGCGCCAGTTGTCGAAGCCGATCGCCGGATCGTTGCCCTTGCCGACGAAGCCGCCGTGCACGATCAGGCCCTCGGCGCCGAGCGTCGCGGCCATGTCGGCGTGGGCGGCGAGCAGCTTGCGGCTCGGGATGCGGATGCGGTTGTTGAGGGTCGCGACGTTGATCAGATAGGGCGCGTGCACGTAGACGTCGACCGAGGCACCCCGTAGCGCCGCCGCGTCGGCGCGTGGCGACGGCGTGTCATAGCCCTGCGGGTCAGTCAGGAAGAACTGGACGACCTCGGCGTCGCGAGCGGCGGCCTCGGCGATCGGGTCGGCGGAGTCTACGTGAGCACCAATTCGCACGTGAGCACCAATTCGCATGGTTCGACCGTACGCCGGGGGGATGACACCGAACGGAGGGTGAGTGTCGAGTTCACCGCGGCACTGGTCAGCGGGCGGCCCTTGACGGAGACATCGCAGAGCGTAATCGGGCGTTACACAATCAGGTACTGCCGCGTGACTCGCGTCGCGAACCCGTCGTTAGCCCCATTGGGGAGTCTGGCTAACCGCTAGATCGGGAGCGACATATGACGCTGTCACTGCGACGTCGCGCCGCGCTGGTGGTAGCTGGCGGCATCGTGGCGGCCCCGTTGTGGCTGATCGCCGGCGTGCACGCGGCCGATCAGGCGGTGGCCTTCCACGGTCAGCCCGACATGACCAGTTCGACGGTGTCGTGCCCTTCCACGCCCGACAAGCATTTCCTGACGGTCGCCGCGGGCGCCACGGTGGACTTCGTCAACGATCTCGGCGTGGCGGCCACCCTGTGGTCGACCGACAGCCACGAGAGCCTTGACCTGGCCAACGGCGAGATGATCCCGGTGACGTTCACGACCGGACCCGCGACCATCGTCATGGAGATGGTGCCGGACTGCACGCTCGATGTGGGTACGCACATCCCGATGATCGTCAAGGTCACGCCCGCCGACGCAGCCGCTTCCGCCTCGCCGGCCGTCGCGTCGAGCGCGCCGTCGACGATGCCGAGCACCGGTGCGCCGGGGGCCGGTGCGTCGCCGACCAAAGGCAAGCACTCCGGGTCGGGCGGGTCGGGTGGTGCGAAGCACGGTGCGTCGCCGCCACCGAGCAGTTCGCCGGTACCGGTCGCGGACGGAGCAGACGAGGGTACGGGCAACATTCTCGCGTCCGTACCCACTGGGTACGTCACGTTCGGCGACCCGGTCAGCGCGGCACATTCCGGGCGAGGTGCGAGCGGCCTGCTGACCCTTATCGCGACTGTTTCGGTGGGCGGTGTCACGGTGGCTGCGCTCCGTGCCATCGTTGCCCAGCGCTCGACTCCCCGGTTGACCTAACCCGCTGGCGGGCGCCGCGGCGGCGTACGCCCGGCTCGGCGTACCCGTCAATTAACCGCGCGGGACAGGCGGCGATTGGGACAGTCCGGCGTGACCCGGTATTCTGATCGGGCTCACGCACGGCGCCTTGACCTCGCCGCACCGCGGTGTCCCGGCCCGTCGCCAGAGCGACGCCAGACCTCCTGCCACGGACCGACCGTGGCCGCTTAGCCCAGAGGAGGTGAGCAAGTCTTGCGTCATTACGAGATCATGGTGATCCTCGACCCGAGTCTCGAGGAGCGCACCGTCGCCCCGTCACTCGACACGTATCTGAACGTGATCCGCACCGCGGGTGGCTCGGTGGAGAAACTCGACGTGTGGGGCCGTCGGCGCCTCGCGTACGAGATCGCGAAACAAACCGAAGGCATCTACGCAGTCATCGACCTGCAGGCGACGCCTGCGGCGGTGGCCGAACTCGACCGGCAGTTGCGACTCAATGAGTCCGTGCTGCGCACCAAGGTCATCCGGCCAGAGGTCCGCTAGCCGCGGGCACCGGCTTTCCACCACCGGTTCCCACTTTCGGATCACCACAACGGCGCGGCGTTCTGTCGGAGTGACGTGACAGCGTGCCGGCTGATAGATGCGAAGCGTTCGAGGAGATCTTTTCTTCGCGGAAGCACCGTTCTCAAGGAGCGACCCATGGCAGGAGACACCACCATCACGGTCATCGGCAACCTGACCGACGACCCTGAGCTCCGCTTCACCCCCTCGGGTGCGGCGGTCGCCAAGTTCCGCGTCGCGTCGACGCCGCGGTTCCTGGACAAGGCATCCGGTGAATGGAAGGACGGCGATCCGCTCTTCCTCTCCTGCACGGTGTGGCGTCAGGCGGCCGAAAACGTCGCCGAGTCGCTGCAGCGGGGCTCGCGGGTCATCGTCTCGGGACGGCTGCGCCAGCGGTCGTACGAGACGAGGGAGGGCGAGAAGCGCACGGTGATCGAGCTGGAAGTCGACGAGATCGGTCCTTCGCTGCGCTATGCCACGGCGAAGGTGCAGAAGATGTCGCGCTCCGGCGGCGGCGGATATGGCGCCTCGGGCGGCAACGCGTCCGGTGGTTTCGCATCCGACGATCCGTGGGCGACCGCGGCGCCAGCATCCTCCGGTGGTGGGGGCAACTTTGACGACGAGCCACCGTTCTAAAGCACATTTGGAGTTAGTGATATGGCGAAGGCTGCGGCCCTACGCAAACCGAAGAAGAAGGTGAACCCACTCGACAAAGAGGGGATCGCCTACATCGACTACAAGGACGTCGCGCTGCTGCGCAAGTTCATCTCCGACCGGGGCAAGATCCGTGCCCGCCGGGTCACCGGAGTGACCTCCCAGCAGCAGCGGCAGATCGCCAGCGCGGTGAAGAACGCGCGCGAAATGGCGCTGCTGCCATACACGACGACGGCACGTTGAGGCGGGGATAGCTGATGAAGGTCATCCTCACTCAGGAAGTCTCGAAGCTCGGCACGCCCGGCGACGTCGTCGAGGTGAAGCCCGGCTACGGACGCAATTACCTGCTGCCGCAGGGCTACGCGATCGCATGGACAAAGGGCGCCGAAAAGCAGGTCGCACTCATCAAGCGAGCACGCTCCACGCGGGAGATCCGCGACCTCGGGCACGCGACCGAGGTGAAGGAGCAGCTCGAGTCGCTGAAGGTCACACTCGAGGCACGCGCCGGGTCAGGCGGTCGCCTGTTCGGCTCGATCACGCCGACCGAGATCGCCGCGGCCGTGAAGTCCTCGGGCGGGCCGGACATCGATCGCCGGCGCCTTGAGCTGCCCGGCCACATCAAGTCGACCGGGACATATCAGGTGCAGCTGAAGCTCCATCCGGAGGTCGCGGCACGCTTCGACGTGACGGTGGTGGCGGCTAAGTAACCCCGACTTGCGCTGGGGCTGGGGCCGGCGTGCCACGACGCAGCGGTCAAGCTTGATCTACGTCGTGTGCACGCCGGCCCCAGCTTTGCGCAGCTCACGGCCGACGCGTGGCTAAGGCTTTCGTGTGTACGTGGTACCGAAGGGCGGCCGTGGTAACGGAAGGCGTGCCACGACGCGGCGGTCAAGCTTGATCTACGTCGTGTGCACGCCGGCCCGGCGCCACCGAGATCGCTCCCATCGGAAGCCCAGTGACCTCATGTCTCCAAGAACAGGTCACTGGCGTTCCACTCAACCTGACCTCTGAACGCGGCCAGCACCTGGCGCTCGGCGCGTCGTCAACAACCTCTCGGGGCCACGACAAGTTAGCCGTAGAGAGCGAAGGTGTCGGCGATTTCGGCGCGGGAGCGGCCGGCGGTGAGCAACGCCGTCAGCAGAACCCGCGCTTTCCACGGATGCAGCAGACCGCCGCTGATCAGACCGCGGCGGGCGAGATCCGTTTCCGAGCCGACTGCGTGATAGGTGCCGCCAAGGACTGATCCGGCGCCGGCCCGCGACGTCAGCACGACCGGCATCCGATCGGCAAGATCCCCGAGGATCGGCGCGATCCACGATGGCACGTGACCGACGCCGAACGCCGCCACCACGACGCCCTGGTACGCGTCCGAGATGTGGCGCAACAGCGCGCCGTCGTCGTCGAACACCTGCGCGTACAACGCGACCCGTGCCGTCTGGGCACCGCGCAACTCGGTCAACGTGACGGCGGGCGGCCGGTCGAGCGGCGTGGCGAGGATCCGTACGGTCTCCTCGATGACGTGTCCGATCGGGCCGACGTCCGGCGACGCGAACGTACCGATGCTGGTGCTGTGCGTCTTGCGTACCCATCGCGCGGCGTGGACGTCGTCGGCGAAGACGACGAGGGCACCGTGACCTCGTGCTGCGCCCGAGGCGGCGACGCGGACGGCGGCAAGTACGTTTGCCGGTCCGTCCGGCCCGGCGAGCGTCGGATTGCGCATCGCGCCGGTGATCACGAACGGCTCCGAATGGGGCCACACGAGGTCGACGAGGAATGCGGTCTCCTCGAGCGTGTCGGTGCCCTGCGTCACGACGACCCCGATCGCGCCGTCGGCGATCGCACGCTCGGCAGCAGCGACCAGATCAAGCACGCTTGCGAAGGTCAGGTCCGCACTGGGTACGGCGACCACGTCGCGTACGTCCACCGAGGTGCCCACAGTGGACAGCGACGGTATCGCGGCGACTAGATCGGCGCCGGTCAGCCGCGTGACCGTGCCATCGCGCTCCGACATCGCGATCGTTCCGCCGAGGGTGAACACGACGACGCTCATAGCTGGGCGAATCCTCCCCGTCCCGGGTACGCGTCGCCTCACGGTACGCCAGCGGAACGTCGTGGGGCGGCCGTGGTGGCGTCGTGGACAGTGGCATCGGGCGACACGCCGGAAGCGACGCGCGGAACGGCTGCCAGATTCTTTTCCACACAGGCTGTGCATCGTGAGTACCGAGGTCGACGCACTGGTACGCCGGGCTCGCGGCTGACTTTCCACAACCCGTACACATGATCCGCACACCATCCAGGCCACTATCGACAGCGTTGTCCACAGCGTTGTCCACCGTTTGTGTTGGCGGGCCAACGCGTCGTCCCTAGTCTCAGCAAGTTGTGCATGGCGAAGGCACGAGGCGAAGTTGTCGTACCTCCGCGGTACGCCATGTAAGCGATGGGTGGAGGATCGCGTGTCGATCAGCGACGGCGTGAAGCCGGTGGCCGGGCCCGATCGGGATGCCGCTCGGCCGGCCGATGACGCACGCGTCGACGCGTCCGCAGCCGGCACGGACCAATCCGGCACCGACCGTGCCGCCACCGACCGGTCCTCGCCCGACCGTGCCGCCACCGACCGTGCCGCCACCGACCGTGCCGCCACCGACCGTGCCGGCGAGCCACGCCAGCCCGACCCGCGCACCCCGGACCAGCGCACCTCGGATCAGCGAACCCAGGATCGGCGCCCGGCCGATCACGGCGCGCCGGTCGGCGACGGTCAGTTCGACCGCACGCCGCCGCAGGACGTCGCGGCCGAGCAATGCGTGCTGGGCGGCATGCTGTTGTCGAAGGACGCCATCGCCGACGTCATCGAGATCCTCCGCAGCAACGACTTCTACCAGCCTCGCCATGCCACCGTTTTCGACACGATCCTCGACCTCTACGGACGCGGCGAGCCGGCCGACTCCATCACCATCGCCGCGGCGTTGGTCGACTCCGGCGACATCGGGCGCGTCGGCGGCGTGGCCTATCTGCACACGCTGATCGCCAGCGTGCCAACCGCGGCCAACGCGGCGTATTACGCACGCATCGTCAGCGAGCGCGCCGTGCTCCGGCGCCTGATCGAAGCCGGCACGCGGATTGTCCAGCTTGGATACGGCAGCGCGGCCGGTGCCGGACGCGACACCGACGACATCGTGGATCTGGCACAACAGGCTGTCTACGAGGTCACCGAGCGCCGCGTGAGCGAGGACTTCGCGCGGCTGTCCGAGTTGCTGCAGCCGACACTCGACGAGATCGAGACGGTCGGTTCGCAGGGTGACGTGATGACCGGCGTACCAACGGGGTTCGGCGATCTTGATCGGCTTCTCAATGGGTTGCATTCTGGACAGTTGATCATCATCGCCGGACGGCCCGGCCTCGGCAAGTCGACCGCGGCGATGGACATTGCGCGCAGCGCCTCCGTGCGTCACAACCTGGCCAGCGCGATCTTTTCGCTGGAGATGAGCAAGGTCGAGATCGTCACGCGGCTGTTGAGCGCGGAGTCTCGTGTTCCGCTGCACATCCTGCGCTCAGGTCAACTGTCCGATGACGACTGGACCAAGCTAGCTCGCCGGATGGGCGAGATCAGCGAGGCGCCGCTCTACGTCGACGACACGCCGAACATGAACTTGATGGAGATCCGGGCCAAGGCGCGCCGGCTTCGCCAGCGCCACGATCTCAAGCTCGTGATCGTCGACTACCTCCAGCTCATGACGTCGCCGCGGCGGGTGGAGAGCCGCCAGCAGGAGGTCGCCGAGCTTTCACGCGGCCTGAAACTGCTGGCCAAGGAGATCGAGTGTCCGGTCATCGCGGTGAGCCAGCTCAACCGCGGTCCCGAGCAGCGCACCGACAAGCGTCCGCAACTCGCGGATCTTCGGGAAAGCGGATCGATCGAGCAGGATGCGGATGTGGTGATCCTGCTGCACCGCGACGACTACTACGACAAGGAGTCACCGCGCGCCGGCGAGGCCGACTTCATCGTGGCGAAACACCGCAACGGTCCGACAGACACGGTGACCGTTGCGGCTCAGCTCCACCTGTCACGGTTCGTGGATATGGCGATCGTGTGACGCGGTCGCCGTCGCGGGCGAGAGCCCGCATGTGCCCCAGCGGGGGCACGGCGCGGTGTGGTGCCCGGGCACGCGGGTCTCGCGAGAACGCGAGGCGACGCACGGTGTGGTGCCCGGGCAGCGCGCGCCATGGAGCGCGCCGGGGCGACCACTCTGGCGCGCGCGCACGATAGCGCCCGGGCGCCCAGGCTGACGCGGCACGCTTGCATCCGACGCGCCGCCCCGACGCTCTTGCCCGATGCGCGTGAGCGACCGCGCTCATGCCGCCCAGGCATCGGCCAGCAAGTCGACGACCTCGTCGTCGGTCACTTGGTCGAACGCACGGTAGTAGCGGCTGACCGCGTCGAACCAGTCCGGCGCCGCCGGGCACACGACCGCGTCGGCGGTCAGACGAAGCGAGGCGACCGCCTGCGGCGCGCCGACCGGCACCGCGACCACCACCCGTGCGGCGTGCATCTCGCGGGCGAGCGCTACCGCGGCGTGCGCAGTCGCACCCGTGGCCAAGCCGTCGTCGACCAGCAGCGCAGTCTCGCCGTCCAGGAGCAACGCTGGGCGGTCACCGCGGTAGAGCCTGATCCGGCGATCCACCTCGGAGCGGGCGCGCGACGCCACCGCCTCCGCCTCGGCCGGCGGCAGCCGATCCGCGACCTCCGGCGAGCGGACGTCGACGCCATAGGGTCCGATCGCGCCGAACGCCACCTCGGGGGCCCACGGTAGCCCCAGCTTGCGCACCACGAGCACATCCAACGGGCGGCCGAGCGCGCTCGCGATCGGCGCGGCCACCGCGACCCCACCGCGCGCGAGGCCGAGCACCCGCACCGGTGGCCCGTCGCGATAGGCGTCGAGCAGCCGGGCGAGCGTTCGACCGGCGTCCGCACGGTCGGCGTATCGCATACCTCCTTGATACGCCGATGCCCGCCGACTGCAAGACTGGCCGGCATGATGACGCGCGGGCCGGGCACGCCGGCGTCCGGCCGCGCGGCCCGCCTGGTGGCGCGTGTTGATCACGCGCGCGGTGGGCTCGCCCTGGACGTCGTCCTCTACGCGGCCGGCGCGGTCTTCGCCGGCCTCACCGCCGCGAACGCGAGCTTGCCGCCGCATCGCGCATGGGGTCACGTCGCGGTGATCGGCTACGCGGCCGCCGCGGCGGTGGCACTCGCGCAGGCCGTCGCGGTTCGCCGACGACGATTCGCGGGTACGCCGGCCAGAGCGCTAGTGACCGCGGCCGCGTTCGTCGCCACCGCGGTGCTCCCGATGCTGCTCGAAGCCGTCGCACGAGCGGGTGGCCGGGTGGACCGAGCACAGGAGGAGGTCGGCGTCGTCGAGTCGGGCGGCGTACGGCTGATTCACTCCGGTACGCCGTACCTCTCGCATGATGCGATTGCCGCCCTGCCGCCCGGCCAACAACTGGACGCGTATCTGCCGTACCAGCCGGGCATGGCTGCCTACGGACTGCCGAAGGCGCTCGCGGGCACCGTGTGGTGGACGGACGCACGAGTGTGGTTTACCGCGACGCTCGTGCTCACCGTTGGCGCGGCGGTGTGGATGCTGCGCGGGCGCGGTACCGGCGGTGACGAGTCACGTGCCCAGGGCTGGCGTGATGCGGCGCTGCTGCGGGCCGTACAAGCGGCGACGGTGTTTCCGATCTGTGCGTTGACGATCGCGACCGGTGGCGACGACATGCCGGTGCTCGGGCTGTCGCTGTTGGCCTTCGCGTACGCGGCGCGGCGCCGATACGCGGCCGCTGGCATCGCGATCGGCGTCGCGGGCGCTCTCAAACTCTTCGCCTGGCCGGTCGCGCTCGTGTTGATCGCGCTTGCCGCGGCCGACCGAGGCGACCGAGCCGGCCCGCGTCCGATCGCTGGTCGGACGCCGTCCGTCGATCGCGCGGGACCGCCGGCATTGTTCCGCGTGCCGAACTGGCGAGCCGCGTTGCGATGCGCGGCCGGCGCCGTCGGGTTGCCGGTGCTGGTGCTGATCCCGGCCTTCGCGGTGAACCGGGGCGCCGCCGTCGAGAACGTGGTCCGCTTCCCGCTGGGCCGCGGCCTGGTACGCAGCCCAGCCGCCTCGCCGTTCCCAGGCCACCTCATCGCGGATGGCGTGCCAGGCGGACACGCGGTCGCGACGGTGCTGCTCGTGGCGGCGGCGTGCGCGATCGGCGTCTGGTTGGTGTGGCGACCACCGGCCGATGCCGGACAGGCAGCCGCGATTGCGGCGTGGGGGTTGCTCGGCGCGATCCTGCTCATCCCGGCCACGCGGTTCGGCTACTTGCTCTATCCGGTGGCGTACGCCTGCTGGGTTCCGGCCTTGCGTCCGGCGACCGGCCGATCGGTGCCGACGTTGGGCGCGACGGCGGCCGTCGCTGCCGATCCGCCGACCGGTGCTCAGTTGAGCTCGTCGCGCGAACCGCCCTCGGCCTGACGGCGCGGCAGCCGAATCACGTCACCGCTCAGCAGCGGCGCGACGAGTCGTCCCGGCACGCCGTCGTGGCCGCGACGCAGCCGGGCGATCAGACGATCGGCGGCCACCGCCCGCGAGAACAGGTGGCCCTGCCCGGCGGCGCAACCCAACGCCCACAGGCGGTCACGCTGTTCGGTGCTCTCGATGCCCTCGGCGACCACCGTGATGCCGAGGCTGCGACCGAGTTCGATAGTGCTGCGGACGATCGCGCCCTCGGTCGGTCCGGCCAGACCCGAGATGAACGACCGGTCGATCTTCAGCTCGTCGACGGGCACCCGCGCGACGGTCGCGAGCGACGAATACCCTGTGCCGAAGTCGTCGAGCGCGAGCATGACGCCCAGCTCTCGCAGCGTCTGCAGCACCTCGTCCACCACGCCCAGATGGCTGAGGATGAGGGTCTCGGTGAGTTCGATGATCAACGAGTTCGGCGCCAGGTGATAGCGATCGAGCGCGGCCTCAATGCGATCCGGGAAGCGCGCGTCGAGCAGGCTCCGCGGCGAGACGTTGACCGCCACCGGCACCTCGAAGCCGGCGTCCACCCACGCGCGCGCACCGACGAGGGCCTGATCCAGGATGTCCTCGGTGAATCCGGCGAGCAGGCCGGACCGCTCGATGCCGTCCAGGAACTGGTGCGGCGACAGCTGACCGAGCTGTGGGTGCTGCCAGCGGGCGAGCGCCTCGGCGGAGCGAACCATGCCGGTGTCCAGCTCGACGATCGGTTGGAAGGCGATGGTGAACTCGCGGCGCGCGACGGCACGCGTCAGATCGGCGCCGAGTGCCAGGCGCATGACGTCGGCGGTGTCGCGGGTCGGCGCGTAGGTCGCAATCGGCTGTCCCTCGAGCTTTGCTTGCTGCACCGCGACATCCGCGCGTCGCAACAGTTCACCGACGTCGCAGGTGTCGGTGTCGACAGCGACACCTGCGGTGGCCGCGATGTCAAGGCGCACCGCGTCCACGGTCAACGGCTGAGCGATCGCTGCGAGAATGTCACGGGTGTGTGCGACCGCGTCACCGGTGGACTCGACGGGTGTCAGCAAGGCGGCGAACTCGCCGCCGCCGAGGCGCGCGATAAGATCGCCTGGTCGGGCTCGACCGGCGAGCCGCTGCGCGACCGCGACCAGCACCTGATCTCCTACCCGTTGTCCGAGCGCGTCATTGATCTGCTTGAAACCGTGCAGGTCGACGACCGTGAGGGCGACAAGCGTCGGCGTCACCGCGGCGTCCGGCCGACCGTCGGTGGTGAAACCGTCGTCGTTCAACCCGTCGTCGTTCAACCCCTCGCTCAGCCCGTCGTCGTGCGGCCAGTGACCGTCTTCGGGCTCCGGCGGTGCGCCGTTGGCGGCGTCTTGAGGCGAACTCACCGCTGGGCCAAGCGATGCCGTGCTCGACGGCGATGTCTCAGTCGCCGATGCTTCGCCCTCCGGCGTTTCGTCGGCCGACGCGCTGGTCGATGTGCCGAGGCTGGATACAGCGCTGTTGGGTTGCGCGCTGTTCGGTGATCCGGCGGTGGTCGTTGCGCCGTCGCCGGTGCCCCCTTCGCCCGCGCTCCTGTCACCCATGCCAGCCGGGCCGGCGCCGTTCGCCCGCTCGCGGACCGTCGCGAGGCCGCGCTCGAGAAGGAACCAGCGGTTCGCGAGTCCGGTCAGCGGGTCCTTTGTGGACGCATCGGCGCGATCGGTTGCCATCCGAGCGGCCGCCGACACGCTGTTGGCCTTGCGGATCGCAGTGCCTAGCGCGGCGGCGAGAGCCTGCAGCGTGTGCTGCTCCTGGTCGGTGAGCTTGACCGGCATGAGGAAGCGGAGCCGCAGCTCGCCGACGGGCTCGTCGGAACCGTTTCCGTTGCCGGCGTGCCCGACCGCGCCGGGTGTCATGGCGCCACCCGGCGTCTGTGGCATGCCGGCAGCCGCCTGCAGGCCCGATCGAGCCGGGCCGCGTCCGGGGTCGTGTCCACCGAGCGGCGCGATGATCTGGGTGCCGACGTGTGCCGGCGCGGAGCTCGGCGATCCGACGTACGTGATCGTCCGCGCATCCCCGCGGATCAGCACATCCGTTCCGTCCGCGTCGCGAAGCAACAGGTCGACCTGCGCGCACGCGAACAGTTCAGCGGTGCCGTGTACGGCGGCAAGGCGTACGGTCTGCGCGTCTCCGGTACTCACGACGTCGACGAGCTGCGACAGTCGTGCCCAGGTCAGCCGGTCCACGCGTTGCTGCAGCCGGTTCGCGTAGGCGAGGTGGAGCGCGATCGTGACCAGTGGCACGGCGACAGTGAGCCGTGAGGCCGGCGGGTCGCTGTGCACCAAGTATCCGGTCGCGATGCCGCAGCCCATCCGTACGATCGCGGAGGTCAGCCGCACCGGCGCGTACTCCGCCCAGATGTCGCGCGCCGGCTGACCACTCGCCAGTGCGAGCGCCGGCATCGTGATGGCCTCGTCGACAGCGATGGCGATCAACGCAACGATGACGATGCGACCGAAGGAATCGGACGTCGTTTGGAACGGTGAGTCAAGATCACTCAGCCCGCCGGCGGCCGCCGCCACCGCTACCGTGACGACGTCCTTGGCTGCGCTGAACGCGACTCGGCCGGGCGAGAACCGCGCCAGAACCTTGCCGATAGGCGTACCGATCGCGATCGCGACCACGACCCACGGCCACGGCAGCGTCATGAGGCCGAAGATGATTGCGACGTCGGTGAGCGACTGACCGTGCCGGGATCCACCGACCCGCAGGTGCGGCATGAACCAGCTGGCGAATGCGGCGGCGGCGACGAATCCGCCGACGGCAAGCGGGCGGACCGGCGCGATCGGACCGGCCGCAATCATGAGCGCCGCCCCGACGAGGAACAACGCGGCGAGTGCGACGAGGATCGCGAAGCCCACCACCAAACGGCGGTCGGGGCGAGTCGTAAACGAACGGATCAGGACCTACTCCGTGCGAGCGGCCGGCCGCGGCCGGCAATGCCACCGGCGACGCCGTGGCGACGCTGCCGGACCAGCGTGACCGGTCCGGCTTCGCCGCCGCCGGACCCGGCTGGCCGAACCATTCTCGGTGATTGGGCGCGTTTCGGCTATGTCGTATCGCGATGAATGTCCTAGTGAGTGCCGACTGTCGGATCTTGCGGGCAAGCGTCGGCGCGACGGTCCGTCGCGTACCCCGGGCTCTCTCAGCTTGTTCCCAGCGTTGCGGCCAGCAGGGATAGCCGTACGCGTTGGTAACTTCCGCATTCCTTCGCCAGCGAAAGTGTCCGATACACGATCGTCAGATGAGCGCGCGAATCAACGTGAGCAATGCGGCGGCGGTCAGCGCGATGAGCACAACTACGCGGAACGCTGCCGCGTTGAGCCGCCGAAAGAACCGGTCGCCGGCCCACCAGCCGGCAAACCCGCCGGGGATCCCGACGAGACACGTCTCGATAACGGTCGCGCTGATCTCATGCCCGTACGCGAAGAAGCCGACGCTGACGATGCCGCAGCAGACGAACGTACTCGCGATGGTGGCGCGGAACGCCCGTTTGTCGTACCCGAAGGATTGAAACGCAGCGACCAGCGGCGGGCCGTTCGTCCCGGTCGAGGTGGTGAGCACGCCAACCAGGAACCCGATGGCGCCGATCGTGGCGGGGCCTTCCGGGAGCGTGGGACGCCGCCAGACGAGCCACGTGCTGCCGAGCACGGCGATCCCGACGAGCGCGGTCAGCGCCGCCGCGGGCAGCGACACAAGCAGGTAGAGCCCGAGTGGCATGCCGATGACAGCGATCGCGAAGATGACGAACGAGGTCCGCCAGTGCACGTGCGCGCGTTCCCGGATCGCGGTGCCGACGGACATCGCGAGCGACGCCAGCGATCCGACCACTACCGCCGCGTCCACCGGCATCACGGTGGCGAGGAGCGGCACGGCGAGCATCGCGAAACCGAAGCCGGTGACGGCCTGCGCGGCGCCGGCGACCGTGATGATGCCGAGCGCGGCGGCGAGCATGACGGTCACGTCGATGATTGTGCGTCAGGCGCGTGCGCCGGGACCGATCCGTGACCAACGACTCATTGACTACGCTCGGCGACGTGTCCGAAAAGCTCACGCACGTAGACGAGACCGGCGCCGCGCGAATGGTCGACGTGTCGGCCAAGGACGTGTCGGCGCGCCGTGCCGTGGCGGCCGGCGTCGTCCGTACCACCGCCGAGGTCGTCGACCTCCTGCGCCGCGATGCCTTGCCGAAGGGTGACGCGCTCGCCGTCGCGCGCGTGGCCGGCATCATGGGCGCGAAGAAGACGCCGGACCTCGTCCCGCTGTGCCATCCGATCGCATTGCATGGCGTGACCGTCGACCTCGCGCTCGGCGACGATTCGGTGGAGATCGCCGTCACGACGAAAACGGCCGACCGCACCGGTGTCGAGATGGAGGCGCTCACCGCGGTGGCCGCCGCCGGGCTTGCGCTGGTCGACATGATCAAGGCCGTGGACCCGGCGGCCTCGATCGAGCGGGTACGGGTGATCCGCAAGGAGGGTGGCAAGACGGGCACCTGGGAGCGCGACCGTGACTGAGTCGGAGCCGACCCGGCGGCCGATCCGTGCGCGCGTCATCGTGGCGTCGAACCGGGCGGCGGCCGGTGTGTACGAGGATCGCAGTGGGCCGATCCTGGTCGCCGGATTGCGCGCGATGGGCTGCGACGTTGACGAACCGGTCGTGGTGCCGGACGGCATGCCGGTCGCACACGCGCTGCGCGCGGCCGTCGACGAAGGGCTGGACGCGGTGGTGACCAGCGGCGGCACGGGGGTCACGCCAACCGACGAGACGCCCGAGATGACCCGGCAGTTGCTCGACTACGAGGTGCCGGGCATCGCCGAGGCGCTGCGCGCTGTGTCTCGCGACCGGGTGCCGACGTCCGTCCTGTCGCGCGGCCTCGCGGGAGTCGCCGGCCGTACGTTGATCGTCAACCTGCCCGGTTCCACCGGCGGCGCGCGTGACGGGCTGGCAGTACTCGAGCCGATCCTCGGACATGCGGTCGACCAACTCCGTGGTGGAGATCACTGAGCGGTCCGTGATCACTGAGCAGTCCGTGCTCGGCGGCTCTTCGTGGCCACGCAGCGGTCCGTGAGCGCTCGCTTCGCGGTGATCATTCATGCTCGGGCGCGCGATAGGCTGGCCCGGTGAGCGCACAGCCGGCACCGGAGCCGCAAACGTCGCCAGCAATCACGCCGTCGCACGGATCGGCGCCCGCGGACCTGACGCCCGACACGGTGGCACCGCCACTAGATGCGTTGCCGTGGGCGCGGGCGCGCGAGGTGGCGTACCAGACCGGGTGCGCGGCCGCCTTGTCACCCGTACCGGCATCGCTGCACGAGTCCGACGGCGCAACCTTGGCTGCGGACTTGAGCCCGCTCACCGATCTGCCGGCGTTCCCGACCTCCACGGTCGACGGCTGGGCGGTGCGCGGTGCGGCACCGTGGCGCGTGGTCGGCCAGGTGCTAGCCGGCGCCGTGGCCACACCACTGAACGACACGGGTACGTGTGTCAGCATCGCCACCGGTGCAATGGTGCCGGCTGGCACCGACGCGATCGTGCGCATCGAAGAGTCCACGGTCGACGGTGACACCGTCACGGGTACGCCGCGCGCCGAACGCGAGTGGCGCGAGCCCGGCGACGAGGCGCACCGCGGCGACGTACTGCTTCCGGCCGGTACGCCGGTTACGCCGGCCGTGATTGGTCTGGCCGCCTCGTGTGGCGTCGACGATTTGTGGATACGGCCCCGGCCGACGGCCGCGATGCTGGTGTTCGGCGACGAGTTGCTGACCTCCGGTCCGCCCGGTGCCGGTCGCGTGCGCGACTCGCTCGGTCCGCAGGTGCCGGCATGGCTGCGCCGCCTCGGCGTGGCACCTACCGACCCACCGGTCATCGGGCCGATCGAGGACACCCTGGACGCGCACATCGCCGCCATTCGTGATGCGCTGGCGACCGGCGTCGACCTGATCGTGACGACCGGTGGCACGATGCACGGTCCGGTTGACCATCTTCACCCCGCCCTTGCGGCGCTCGGCGTCCGTTATGCCGTCGACACTGTCGAGGTGCGGCCCGGCTTCCCGATGTTGCTCGCCACGCTGCCGAACGCCAAGGGCGGCCGGACACTGTTCGCCGGGTTGCCGGGCAATCCGCAGTCGGCGATCGTCGCACTCGTCTCGCTCGTCGCACCGGCGCTGGCCGGGCTCACCGGGCGCGCGTTGCCGCCACTGCACAGCATCCGGCTGGCGGCACCGATCGGTGGCCGCGGCGGATTCACGCACCTGGCACTCGTACGCCGTGACGAGGCCGGCGACGGTCAGCCACTGGCGCATACCGCGTCGTCGATGCTGCGCGGTCTCGCCCAGGCGGCCGGCTTTGCAGTCGTCGCGCCCGAGACCACCGCAAACCTTGGTGACGTCGTCCCACTCGTACCGCTGCCGCTGTTTGCCGGGGAGGCACCGTGACGGCACCGACCACGCCGCGCGTCACGCTGGTCGCGATCAGCGAAACACCGCTCGACGTTGACGCACACGAGCGTGCCGTGGCGCATCCCGCGGCGGGCGCCGTCGTCGTGTTCCGCGGCGTCGTGCGCGACCACGATCAGGGTCGAGGGGTACGAGAACTCGACTACGAGGGCCATCCGAGCGCAGCGGAGGTGCTGCGCGGGGTCGCCGACGAGATCGGCCGGACCCAGCCGGGCGTCATCGCAATCGCGGTTTCGCACCGGATCGGACGGCTCGCCGTCGGCGACGTCGCCATCGTCGCGGCGGTCTCGACCGCGCACCGGTCGGCCGCGTTCCATGCGTGTGCGCGACTGGTCGACGAGGCGAAGGCACGGCTGCCGATTTGGAAGCGGCAAGTCTTTGATGACGGCAGTGACGAGTGGGTTAATTCGCCTTGACATCGTTGTGGCGGACGTGGTTTCGGTCGTTCCGTCGGCCTGGTTGAGCTGGGGGTCTCGGGCAGCGTGCCCACTCTGGGCGGTCAAGCTTGATCCCGTCGTGGGCACGCTGCCCGAGACCAACCGCACGTCACCGTCGTGAGTGGTGGCTTTCGGGGTGACCGTGATACGGCATGGCGGCTGTGACGGCAGGCGTGGGAATGGCGGCCGTGACGCGGAGTGGGCGATGGTTGCCGTGATACCGGATCTAGGAAGTGTTGGGCTGTTGGAGCGAGGGGAATCTTCCTAGATCAGGCCCCCGCGCGGTGCTGTGACGCGCGGCGCTAGCCGGGGAGGTGGCGGCCGACGATCGCGGACTTGCGGGCGATGGCGGCCTTCGACCTGGTGTTGCGTGCGGTGCGCCGGACGGATCGCTCCGCCACGTCGGCCGCGTGCTGCGCGCGCCACTGCAGACCCGGCTTGCCCTCGGTGTCGACCGCCGCCAGGATCAGGCCACCGAGCAGGCCGAGGTTCTTCAGGAAGTGGATGCGCTGCTGAGCGCGGTCGGCCGGATCCTCGAACTCCCAGTACGCGTGGCCGGCGAGCGTGGTCGGCACCAGCGAGGTCGCCAATACGGCGGCGGCCAGGCGCCGGGCCGGCGTCACGAGCGCGATGCCGCCCACCACGTGAACGGCGCCGTTCAAGCGGACCAGCGTCTCGGCATCCGTCGGGATCTTGGGATGGACCATCTGAAGCGTCGGCCCGAACTGGTCGGTCACCCTCTTCGCGCGCGGCGCCAGCTTCGACGGATCTTTGACGGCCTTCCAGCCGCTGGCCACGAACACCGCTCCGAGCATCGCGCGTGCCGACGTACGCACAGGGGTCATGCCTAGTTCATACCCTCTCCGGAGGCCATCTATCGCCATCGTCGACCGATACGTCCGGAGAATTTCTCGCCGACGAAGGTCCTCAGTGGCCGCGCCGAGCCACGGCTCAGATCTCCGGGGACGGCTGCGTGCGCAGGTACCGCGCGAAATGCGGCACGGTGAACGCCACGGTGCCCCGCTCGCCGCAGTAGATCAGGCCCTTCTTGATGAGCGCGTCGCGAGCCGGCGACAGGCTCGCCGGTCGGCGGTCGAGCGACCTGGCGATCTCCGCCGTCGAAACGGCGTGGTTGGCCTCTTTCCCGTCCCGGCCGTCCTCGCCGGCGAGCGCTGCCATGGCGCGCATGTAGTCTCGTTCGGCCGGCGTGGCTCGGTCGAAGCGCGCGCCGAAGAATCCCACCGCCAACTCCGCTTCGGCGTCCGGAGCGGCAACGCGTACGTCCGCCGCGGTCACCGGGGACCGCGGCGCGTGATCCCAGGTCGCCTTGCCATATGCCTGAACGAAATACGGGTACCCACCGGACGCGTCGTAGAGCACGTCGAGCGCCTTCGACTCGAAGTCGACGTGCTCGCGTGCCGCGGGTGCGCACAGCGCCTGGTCGGCGGCGAGCCGGTCGAGCCGGTCGATGCGCAGATAACGGAACAGCCGCTCGGAATAGGACTTTGCCCCGGACAGTACGGCCGGCAGATGCGGCAGGCCGGCGCCGACGACGATCAGCGGGGCGCCGGTCTGAGACAGCTCGTGGCACGCGGCGCATAGCGCCGACACGTCGCGTGGCGAGAGATCCTGCATCTCGTCGATGAACAGCGCGATGCCGGTGCCCACGTCGGTGGCGACGTTGGAGGCGTCGGCGAGCAACTCGACAAGGTCGATCTCGATGTCACCGGAGTCCGCTCGCCCGCGTGACGCGACCGCGTCGATGCCGGGCTGCCATCGATCACGGAGCTTGGCCGGCGGCTCACCGATGTCGGTGCGCATCGCGAAGGCCTTCAGCACCGCCAACATGTCGTCGATGCGGTCGGGTGCCCGGTGATGCGGTGCGATCTCTCGTACGGCCATGTGCAGCGCGGCGGACAACGGGCGCCGCAACGGTTGGTCGGGGCGCGCCTCGATCTTGCCGGTGCCCCACATACGACTGATCGCGTGTGACCGCATCGTGTTCAGGAGCACGGTCTTTCCGACACCACGGAGCCCGGTGAGGATGACGCTCCGCTCCGGACGACCGCGTGCGATGCGCTCCAGCACGACCTCGAAGACGCCGAGCTCGCGATCGCGTCCGGCGAGTTCCGGTGGCCGCTGGCCGGCACCCGGAGCGTACGGGTTGCGTACGGGATCCACGTCTCGCACCGTATCGGTGAATCTAGCGCGAGCCTTAGAGGCGCGTAGAAAAGCCGAGTCGTGTCGCGACCCGGCGCATGTCGAGGAACATCTCAGTCGAGGACCATCTAACGCTGTCTAGAGATGTTCGTAGACAGCGTTAGATCGTCCTAGCGTGTGTCTCAACGTGCTTCGGAGACGTTAGCACACATGTACGGGTCTCGTCCAGGGCTGGTCGCGCCGAAGTCACTGGCCCGGGGACTTGAGGCAGAGCACGTAGTCACCGGACGAGTCCGGTGGCCAGGTGAACGTGTAGAAGTTCGTCACGCCGGCGACGCCGTCGCATGCGGACCGGTTGTCCGTGCCGGTGAACACCTTGACCACCTGGAACGTCGCGCTTGCGCAGTCCGCCGAGACCATCGTGATCGGTGGGCCGGTCTGCTCGTTGACGCACGCACCGGCGGCCGGCGGAGTCGGCGCCGTGGCGGCCGTTCCCTCGTGCTTGTAGAGGTAAACGCCGACGCCGGCGCCGCCGAGCACCACGACGATGAGCAGGATGACGAGCACCAGGACGGTCTTCGAGCGCTTCGGCGCGGCGTCCTGCCCCGGCCACTGTTGCTGGTAGTTCCCGTATTCCGGCGGCCCGTAGCCCGGCTGGGGATAGTCCTGCTGCGGGTAGCCGGATTGGGCGTAGCCAGCCTGGTAACCGGAGGGGTCGTAGTTCGGTGGCACCGACGCGGCACCGGCCTGATAGCCAGGCTGGTAACCGGCGGGCGGTACGGCCTGCATCGGCGCGGTAGGCGCGGCGGCGGCCGGCTGCTGGTACGCGGGCGGCGGGTAGCCCGGCTGCGGCTGGTACGCCTGCTGCGGGTAGCCCGCCTGGTATCCCTGCTGGGCCGGGTACGTCGACGGCGGCGGGTAGGGCGACTGTGGCGGCACGGACGGCGATGCCGCAACGGCGGGCGGCGCAGCGGCCGGTGGCGATGGGGGCACCGGAGACGCTGGTGAAGGAGACGCTGGTGAAGGAGACACGGGTGCGGGTGACGCGGGCGCGGGCGACGCGGGAGCGGCCGGGTAGGGCGCCGCGGCCGGCGGGTACATCCCGGGCGGCACAGGAGCCGCGGGTGGCAGGTAACCAGGCGTCGTCCCCACGATCGGGGACGGTGCGGGGGAGGGAACCGGCGGCGCGTCGGGCTGCGGTGACGGTGCTGGTGCCGACGACGGGGCTGGCGGCCCGGACACCCGTACGGTCTCGTCCTCCCACGGGTTCGCCGATGGCTCGCCGCCCGGTGGCTCCGGAGGAGCCGGCTCGCCGGAAGCCTGGCCGGCCGGCCCGGTTGGGCCATAGGTTGACATGATCTTCCTCTCGAACGGCGCTAGCTGGTCGTGGAGCAGGAACCCGCCGCAGGCGGCATGAGTGCCGTCACGGTACCGCGCGCACGCACTTATGACGACGAAAGGATAGGGCCGGCGACGTGCCAACGAGACCGGCCGCACGTCGGATTGTCGTGTTCCCGACCGTTCGCCTACAACAGCCGCAACTGCTGGTCGCGAGGGCGGCGGGGGACCGGGTCGCCGAGGTCGCCGAACAATCGCGGATCGATGTCGTCGAGAAAGCGTGACGGCCGCATGTCGCGTTCCGCGCCACGCCACCGGCGGCGCCGGACGTGGCTCACGAACAGGCGGTCGCGCGCTCGTGTCAGGCCGACGAAGAACAGTCGCCGCTCCTCGGCAATGGCCGCCTCGGCAGCTTCGGCTTGAGAAGTGCCGGCCTCGGTCACGCCCGCCTGGGGCACGCCGGCCTCGGTCACGCCGGCGTCGGTCGCCGCGCCATCACGGCCGGCGAAGCGCAGCGGCAGGATGCCGTCCTCGCAGCCGACCAGGAACACGACCGGAAACTCGAGCCCCTTGGACGCGTGCACGGTGAGCAGGGTGACCGCCTGCGCGCGCGAATCGAGGGCGTCGACCTCAGCGTCAGTGGCGATCTCGGTCAGGAAGGCATCGATGTCGTCGCCACAGCGCTCGGCAAGCGGCCCGAGTAGGTCCACCGCAACATGGACATC
>DASTMZ010000033.1:0-40809 GCA_035713725.1 Micromonosporaceae bacterium | reverse complement strand
TCGATGGGACTCGTCGTCGACATCGTGCCGAATCATCTCGGTGTCGCGGTGCCGCCCGCGAACCCGGCGTGGTGGAGCGTGTTGCGCGACGGACCCGAATCGTCCTACGCGCGCTGGTTCGATATCGATTGGTCGCGCGGTGCCCTGCTGATCCCGGTACTCGCCGACGATTCGCTGGACACCGTGACCGTTGACGGCGACGAACTGCGCTACTACGAACACCGCTACCCGATTGCGCCCGGCACCGGAGTCGGCACTGTCGCCGAGGTTCACGCGCGCCAGCACTACCGCCTGGTGAACTGGCGGCGGGCGAACACCGACCTAACGTACCGCCGATTCTTCGGGATTTCCGACCTTGCCGGTGTGTGCGTGGAGGATCCGGACGTCTTCGCGGCGACGCACATCGAGGTGCTGCGCTGGCTGGCCGACGGAATCGTGGACGGGCTCCGCGTGGACCACCCCGATGGCCTTCGCGATCCGGGCGAATACCTGCGCCGGTTGCGGTCCGCCGCACCGAACGCGTGGCTCGTCGTGGAGAAGATCCTGTCGTACGGCGAGCAGCCGCCCGACGACTGGCCGGTCGCCGGCACTACCGGGTACGACGCGCTGCGCGATGTCTGTGGACTGTTCGTCGATCCGGTCGGCGAGCGACACTTCCCAGCCGGTACCCGCTTCGCCACAGCGGAAGAGACCGGCAAGCGCGAGGCGGCGACGAAGATCCTTGCGACGGAGCTGACCCGCCTTGCGAATCTCGTGCCCGATGAGCCGCACGTGCGCGACGCGCTCGCGGAGATCGCAGTCCATCTGCAGGTGTATCGCACGTATCTGCCGTCCGGTCGCGACCGGCTCGACGCTGCGCTGAACGCCGCGGCGGGGCGGTATCCGGCGGCCGTTGCCGCGCTGACCGAGCGCCTCGTCGACCCGAACACCGAGGTGGCGCAAAGGTTCCAGCAGTACACCGGTGCGGTGATGGCCAAGGGCGTTGAGGACACCGCCGACTACCGATGGACGCGATTCGTCGCGCTGAACGAAGTGGGCGGCGCGCCGGACCGGTTCGGGGTGTCGTCGCACGAGTTCCACCTCGCGGCGATGCGGCGCGTTCGTGAGTGGCCGCACGGCATGACCACCCTGTCCACTCACGACACGAAGCGCGGCGAGGACGTCCGCGCGCGGCTTGCCGTGCTGTCCGAGGTGGGCGAGGACTGGGCGGTTGAGTTGGCGTGCTGGCGCGCTGCCGCGCCGCTTGACGACGACGACTTCGCGCACCTCGCATGGCAGACCGCGGTCGGCGCGTGGCCGTGCGAACCCGCACGTTTGCGCGCCTATCTGCACAAGGCGGCCCGCGAGGCGGCGACGCGGACCTCCTGGACCGATCCCGACACCGCATTCGAAGCAGCCATCGACGATCTGGTTGACGCGATGTACGGCCCGCTGCGCGAGTCCATCGACGCCTTCGTCGCGAGGATCGTCTCGCCGGGCTGGAGCAACGCGCTCGGCCAGAAACTCGTGCAACTCACCATGCCCGGCGTGCCGGACACATATCAGGGCACCGAGATCTGGGACGACTCGCTCGTCGATCCGGACAACCGGCGGTCGGTCGACTTCGGCGCGCGAGCGGCATTGTTGCGCCGGCTCGACGACGGCTGGCTGCCGCCGATCGACGACAGTGGAGCGGCCAAGCTGCTCGTCACGAGCCGCGCCCTCCGCCTGCGGCGTGACCGGCCCGGACTGTTGCGCGACTACCGCCCGCTGGCGACGCGCGGCGAGCACGCGGATCACGCGTTTGGCTTCGACCGGGGCGGCGCGTTGACGATCGTGACGCGACGACCCGTCGGACTCGCGGTGACCGGTGGTTGGCAAGGCGACGACACGGTTGACGTACCGCGCGGGCGATGGCGCGACGTGTTGACGCAGCGGGAGTTCGACGGCCCGTCGCTGACGCTCGCCGCGTTGTTCGAGGCGTATCCGGTCGCGCTACTGGTCACCGCGGACCCGGCGGACCTCAGCCCGGACGGCCACGGATGATCCGCTTCGATGTCTGGGCGCCGGAGCGACAACGTGTCCGGCTACGCGGCGGCGACGAGTTCGTCGTCGATCTGGCGCGAGACGAGGCCGGCTGGTGGCATGCCGACGTTGCGGAGGCGGACGCTGGCACGGACTACGCGTACCTCCTGGACGACGACGATCGCGCGCTCCCGGATCCGCGGTCGCGGTGGCAGCCGTACGGCGTGCACGGGCCGAGCCGCATCTACGATCACGCGGCGTTCCGTTGGACCGACAGCACGTGGACCGGGCGTACGCTGCCCGGCTCGGTGATCTACGAGTTGCACGTCGGTACGTTCACCGCGGACGGGACGTTCGACGCCGCCGCGGAGCGACTCGGATACCTTGCGGATCTCGGCGTCGACATGGTCGAGCTGATGCCGGTCAACGCGTTCAACGGCGAACACGGTTGGGGGTACGACGGAGTCTGCTGGTACGCGCCGCATGAACCGTACGGCGGACCCGATGGGCTGAAACGATTCGTGGACGCCTGTCATCGCCAAGGTCTCGGCGTGATCCTCGATGTCGTCTACAACCACTTCGGCCCGTCCGGGGCGTACGCGCCGAGCTTCGCCCCGATGCTGTCCACCGGCGAAACCGGCTGGGGCGCTGCGATGAACCTCGACGGCGCGCACTCCGACGGTGTGCGGCGCTTCGTAATCGACAGCGCGCTGTCCTGGCTCCGCGACTACCACGCCGACGGGCTGCGCATAGATGCCGTACACGCGCTGCGCGACTCGAGTGCGACACACCTGCTGGAACAACTCGTGGTCGAAGCAGACTCGTTGGCCGCGCACCTGCGCCGCCCGCTGACCTTGATCGCCGAGTCCGACCTGAACGATCCTCAGATCGTCACGTCCCGCGACGCGAACGGCTACGGCCTTGACGCGCAATGGGACGACGACGTCCACCACGCGCTGCACGCGTTGCTAACCAACGAGCAGCAGGGCTATTACGCCGACTTCGGCGGCCTCGATCAACTTGCCAAGGTGTGGCGCGGCGCGTTCTTCCACGACGGGACGTACTCCGCGTTTCGCGGGCGCCATCATGGCCGGCCGATCGACCGTTCGCGTACCCCCGGCCACCGCTTTGTCGCGTACCTCCAGAACCACGATCAGATCGGCAACCGTGCGGCCGGCGACCGGCTCACTGCGACGCTCTCGCCGGCGCTGCTGAAGACCGCCGCCGTGCTGCTCTTCACGGCACCGTTCACGCCGATGCTGTTCATGGGCGAGGAGTGGGCGGCCAGCACGCCGTGGCAGTTCTTTACCAGCCATCCGGAGCCGGAGCTCGGTGCCGCGGTCGCAGGCGGCCGGCGCACCGAATTCGCCCGCCACGGCTGGAGCGAACACGACGTACCGGACCCGCAGGATCCGGCGACGTTCACTCGTTCGAAGCTCGACTGGACAGAGCTGGAACGCCGCCAGCATGCCGAGATGCTCACTACCTACCGCGAGCTCATCGCGCTGCGCCGCCGGATCGCCGACCTATCCGACCCGCGACTGGACCTCGTCGAGGTGTGGCACGGCGAGCACGATCTGGTGATCCGTCGCGGCCGGTGTCTCGTGATCGCGAATCTCGGTGCCATGCCCGCCACGATCGACGTACCCGAAGGCGTTGGAGCGTTGTTGTTCGCAACGGTTGACCGAGTCGACGTCGCCGGGCATGCGGTCACGCTGCCGCCGGAAAGCGCCGCGGTGATTACGACCGGAGCTCATGCGGCGGGTGCATAGCCGCCGGTTGTTTAGCCGCAGGTTGTTTGGCCACCGCGTGGTTAGTCAGCGGGTGTTTCGCCGTCGGTTCAGGTGGATATGCATCGCCGTCGCTGTGTGACGCGTCGATGTCCCCCACACGGTGACGCTGTTTAGTCGTCAAGACGATTGACACGTGTGAGGAATTACCTACGGTGTGTCGAACTGGGAACAGATCAACTGCCGGAACGGTCCAGGTGCATACTGACCCCGGGTTCCGATGTCGTGTAGGCGACAGGTGGACACCGGTGTCGGTACGGACTATGGCGAAATCCGCGACCTGGTCCCAATCTTCTTGTGGCGGGTTGGGCTTGGCATCGCCATGACTAACGACGCGACATGGCATACCAACCTCGGTCAGCAGAACAGGAGGTCGACAGTGACTGCGACGGAGGCCTACTCTGCGCGCGACACTCGCGGCGAGCGGACCGCCGTAACCGAGGTGCTCGCCCCCGTCGACATGCCGAACTCGGCGGGATTCGCGCGGGCAACCTGGGAGGCGCGCTACATACGGTGGGTTGTCCTGCTGGACTTCTTCGTCGGCGCAGCGGCCGGCGCGACCGCACTCGTGGTCCGCTTCGGCGGCACGCTCGACGCGGCCTATAACCGGGACTACTGGTGGATTACCATCGCGTTCCCATTCGGGTGGATCGCGACCCTCGCGGTGAGCCGGGCATACGAGTCACGCTTCCTGTTCGTCGGCAGCGACGAGTCCGAGCGGGTGGTTCGGTCCGGCATCATCCTCACCGCGGTCGCGGCACTGATCGCGTTCGCCGGGAATCTGCACCTTTCTCGCGTGTACCCGTTGATCGCGATCCCCGGGGCGGTGCTGTTCAGCCTCGTCACGCGCTACGCGATGCGCCGCTTCCAACACCGCGCCTGGGCACGCGGCCGTCGGCTCTGGCGGGTCGTGCTGGCCGGCCACGAGCAGTCCGTCTGGGAACTGACCCGCAAGCTGCGTCGCGAGCGCTACCACGGCATGGACGTCGTCGGCGTCTGCCTGCCGCGGCCTCCGGTGCTCGCCGGGTCGATGCTGCCGGCCGGCGACGAGCGTCCCCCAGTCTACGTGAATCTCGATGTCAGGCACGTTGCCAACGCGGTGGCGACCGCGCAGGCGGACACCGTGATCGTGCTGCCATGCCCCGAGTTGGACGCGTCGGCCATCCGCCGCCTCGCCTGGAAACTGGAGCGCGACGACATCGACCTGATCCTCGCCAGCGCCCTCCTCGAGATCGCCGGCGACCGCACCACGATCCGTCCGGTCGACGGCCTCCCGCTGCTCCACGTGGAGCACCCGCGTCTGAAGGGCATGCGCCGGATGGTCAAGGAGGCCTTCGACCGCGCCGCGGCACTGTCCGGGCTGATCGCCTTGGCACCGCTAGCGATCGCCATCGCCGTGCTGGTGAAATGCACAAAGGGCGGCGACGGCCCGCTGATCTTCCGCCAGACACGCGTCGGGCGCGGCGGCGAACACTTCACCATGTACAAGTTCCGGACCATGTACCCGGATGCTGAGGAACGCCTGAACCTGTTGTGGCATCTTAACGACAACGACGGCGTCCTCTTCAAGATGCGTGGCGACCCGCGGATCACGCCGATCGGGCGCTGGCTACGACGGTATTCGCTGGACGAGATCCCCCAGCTCCTCAACGTCGTCAAGGGCGACATGTCGCTGGTCGGGCCGCGGCCGCCGCTGCCTCGCGAGGTCGCCGAATACGCCTTCGACGTGCGCCGTCGCCTGGTGGTCAAGCCTGGCGTGACGGGTCTGTGGCAGGTGTCCGGTCGATCCGATCTGTCGTGGGAGGATGCGATCCGCCTCGACCTGCGTTACGTGGAGAACTGGTCGCTGCCAATGGATCTGACGATCCTTGCGCGCACGGTGCTCGCGGTGTTCCGGAGTTCCGGGGCGTACTAAGGCGGAGGGTGGCCGGTCGGACGCCTGGTCAGCGGTCGCGTACCGTAGCGGTAGGGCGCCATCCACCGTCGATCGACATGGCCGAGTGCCCCCTATGCGGTAGATTGTCGATGCAATTCGGATCGCGGCATTGCCCACTCGTGAACGCCGCGAGAAACTGTCTCGGCTACTACCGCGTAGTCGACGCGCTACGGTGGCCCCGCTTACGTGGGCTCATCTCGGCTCACAAGGGGAAAGACGTTGGATTTCTGGGACCTCATCCGAGTGCTGGGTAGGCGCTGGCGAATTTCGCTGCCGCTATTTGCGCTGTCGATGGCGTTCACAGCTCTCATATTCACGCATGTCAAGCCCGACTACGTGGACACCGCCTTCGTGCAACTGGTGCCGCCGGTGCCGGTCGCGGTGCCGGACGGCCAACCCGCGCCAGTCCAACGCAATCCCTGGCTCCTACAGGATCTATCGTCGCTCGGCAACGCGGCCCTCATCAGTGTCCAGGACGTCGGTTACGTCCAGTCGCTGAAAGACGCCGGATACACCGATTCCTTCACCGCGACCATGTCCCAGGACGCACCGCAGGTGACGTTCCAGGTGACCGGAAAGTCGGCCGCCCAGGCCCTCGCAACGGCGAACAAGCTGGTCGACAAGTTCAGTCAGGGCATCGAGTCGCTGCAGACGACCCGCGGTGTTGCGCCGGTCGATCTGATCACACCCCTGCGGCTCGACGCCGGCAACAACATCGTGAAGTCAACCTCGAACGTGAAGCGCGCTCTGGCTGCCGTGGGCCTTGCGGGCATCCTCATGACGATCGCGGTGACCGTCGGCGCGGACGCCTGGCTGCGTCGTCGTCGCCTGGCCGCGATGGCGGACGTGACGGCCGACGAGCCAGAGGTGGAGAGCGCCGCGGCCGTCGCCGCGCTGCCGGAGCCGGAGACCCGGCGGCCCAACACGCTGACGATGACGCGGCTGATGGCCGGCCCCACCAACGGCGGGCCGCCCCGCGAAGCAGGTCCGGCCGACCGGCCCGAAGCACGGCCTGGCAGCAGACGGCCGGATGATTACGACGTTCCGGTCGATGCCACCGTCGTGCTGCCCAAGGCAACGCCGGCGTTAAACGACTAGCTACCGATTAGTACGGCCCGCCATGGACCACACGACTAGCAAGTATGACCGTTGGTTAGGTCGCCGACACGCCGAGCCATCGTACGATCTGCGATGCTCATCGCCAGCGCGAAACTAGCCGTACGTGACGTCTCATCAGGGCCGGCCCGCAGTGCATCCAGCGTCCGCGGCCTCCCGTACCGTCCTTCGCTCTAGGCGGTTGCACGGTAGGTCGTCTAGAAACCGAAGGAGATAGAACGGTGACGACAGTCGATGCCGTGCGCGACAGCTCAGTCGCGCTCCGGGTGGGCCAGCTCGTCGAGGTGCGCAGCGCGGAAGAGATCATGGCCACGCTCGACGAGAACGGCGAATTGGGCGCGTTGCCGTTCATGCCGGAGATGTTGCAATACTGCGGCCAGCGACTCACCGTTGGAAAAGTCGCCAGCAAGCTGTGCGACACGATGACCCGCAGCGGCATGCGCCGCATGGCCGACGCGGTCCACCTTGACGGCGTACGGTGCGGCGGCGAACAGCACGACGGCTGCCAGGCAGCGTGCCTCATCTATTGGAAGACCGCCTGGCTGCGTCCGGTCGAGCAGTCCGAGGCAGCGCCGGCGTCGACGACCGAGTCGAATCCGACGATCATGCTCCAGCTCATCGACATCAGTCGTCGTCCAGCCGACGAGGATGGTGCGCCGCGCTTCCGCTGCCAGGCAACCGAACTGCTGCGCGCCGCGCCGGACGTCCTGCCGATGCGAAACCTGGGGCAGTACGTCGACGACGTGCGTACCGGCAACGTCGGTGTGACATGGTCGGCGCGGTCGTTCTTCATTGGCCTCTTCAACCGCTATCAGGACCACAGTCGCCACCGGCTGCCGACGTGGCTGCAGATCCGCGGCGGACTTCCGTGGGGATTCCTGAAGGGCACGCCGGGCAAGACGCCCACCGGCCAATCGGACCTCCAACCCGGTGAGCTCGTCCGGATCAAGTCCAAGGCGGAGATCGAGGAGACCCTCAACGAGCAGCTCCTCAATCGGGGCATGGGATTCGACGCGGAGATGGCGCGGTTCTGCGGCCGGACCGCGCGGGTCGCCCGGCGCGTCGACCAAATCATCGACGAAAAGACCGGCCGGATGATCTACATGAAGAGCCCATGCATCGTGCTCGAGGGAGTCATCTGCGAGGGCGCGTATAACGCCAGCTGCCCGCGCGGCATCCCGGCCTACTGGCGTGAGATCTGGCTCGACCGTGTCGAGGAACCCGGCGGCTGACCATGGCGGCCGATGGGGAGGCGACGAACATTCCGCCCGCGAACATCGGGAAGGCCGCCGGCAGGGGTCTGCGGTGGAGCCTCGCGAGCACCGTGGGCACGAAGGTCATCACGTTCAGCATGGGCTTGGTGCTAGCCAGGCTGCTGACGCCGGCTGACTTCGGAACGTTCGCCATCGCCTCGGCCGCGACCCTGCTCGTCATGCACATCAACGATGCCGGCCTGATCGCGGCCGTCGTGCAATGGCGGGGCAAGCTCGAAGAGGTCGCGTCGACCGCGACCACGCTGGCCGCACTGTTCAGCGTCGTCATCTACGGCGCATTCTGGTTGCTGGCGCCGGCATTCTCGCGACTGGCCGGTGATCCGGCCGCCGCGCCGGTGGTCCGGCTGCTCACCATCATCATCCTGATCGACGGCATCACCGCGGTCCGAAGCGCCGCGTTGATGCGTCATTTCCAGCAGGATCGGCTCACCGTCGCGAACCTGGTCGGCATCGTGGCGTTCGCCGGATCGGCGATCGCGCTCGCATTGACGGGCGCCGGTGCATACTCGTTCGCTGCCGGCCAGGTGATCGGAAACGCCATCACCGGCGTCATCGTCCTCATCCTGGCCAAGGTGCCGTTCGGGGTCCGCGTCGACCGGCAGGTCGCAGCGCAGCTCATGCGGTTCGGCGTTCCGCTCGCCGCGAGCCTCGGCGTCGAGGCCATCCTTACCAACGCCGACTACGTGATCGTCGGTCGCTTGCTCGGCGTCGTGGCGCTCGGCTACTACCTGCTCGCGTTCAACATCTCGGGGTGGATGCAGGGCATGATCGGTACGGCCATCCGATACGTATCCATCGCGGCGTTCTCCCGGCTTTCGGACCGCGACACCGAGGAGCTGTCCCGAGGGGTCCAGCGATCCATTCCGGTGCTGATCTCGGTTCTGCTGCCGGTCGTGGTCCTGATGACGACGCTGGCGCCGCAGGTCGTCGCAGTGCTCTACGGCGACAAGTGGCTGCCCGCCGTGACCGCGCTGCGGTTCCTGATGGTGCTTGCCGGAGTGCGGCTCCTGACCGGGATCGCGCTCGACATTCTGACCGGCGCCGGTGCGACCCGATCGTCGTTGTGGGTAAACATCGGATGGGCGGCCGCCCTGATCCCGGCGCTGGTGATCGGTACCCGCCTCGATGGCATCCGGGGCACCGCGATGGCGCACGCACTGATCGGCGTGTTCGTCGCCGTACCGCTGGCGATTGTGGCGCTGCACTACGCGGGCGTACGGATGGGCGAGATACCGCACCGGCTGATCCGACCGGCCATCGCCGGCGTGGCCTGCACGGCCTGCACGGTGGCGGTGGCGCACGCCGTCGGGCCCTACCCCGTCGTTCAGCTTGCCGTGGCCGGCACCCTCGGGCTCGCGTGCTACGCACTGATCTGTGTGCCCGGTCCGCAACGGCGCGCGTTCACCGCACGGGCCCAGGAGCGCGTTCTGCCGGTGTGGCAACGACTCCACCAGCCGGCCACCATCATCCGCATCGGGTCGCCACCCGGCCAGGCCACCGCGCGCCTAAACGAGGCCAGTCCGGCCACGGTTCAGCTCGCGACGGCCAACGGCGCGCACCTCGCCAACGGCGCTCCGGCGACTGTAGAGTTCGCGTTCGCCAATGGCGTCCGCCCGGAGGATGCCGGCCCGGAGACCCTGCAGTTCGACGCGTTCACCGACACGGTGGTGTTCCCGGCGCCGATCAGCCCGGCCGTCGGCGGCCGCGTCGTGTTCAGCCCGATGTCACGGTGGCCGACGTACATCGGCTCGGCGCCAGTACGGACGGTCTATGCGATCCGTACCGTCTATGTCGGCCCCGCGCCACCGGAGGCCGACGAACCCGACTGACCGCGACACGATGCCGACGACTGACTGCGACCCGACGCCGCCTAGGACAAGTAGAACGAACGACTACCGCGGATGCGCCAGCCCGACCATGCGCGCCACCCGACGGCTTCGCCGTACGATCTTGACTCGCTGACGGCGGACGTACCACCGATTGACGGCGGCCTTTGCTCGACGACGCTGGTCCGGATCGAGACCGGCCTGATCCACCCAGCGCCGCATTTCGATGCCCTGCAACGTGAAGGCGGCCTTTGCCGTCCACGCCGGCACCCCCAGCCGGCGAGTGAGCGTGCTCGCGCTCTCGGTGCGCCAACCGCGGCGACCGAGCACCTGGGGGACATGCGACCACGGACCGGCGATGGCCAACTTGGTAGCGAACACCTGGTCCTCGCACAGCATGTTGCGGCGGGGTAGATCGACGATCGCGTCGCGCCGCATCAGGCCGTAGAGCGGGTCGATCAACAGGTAGCTTTCGTTGAGCAGTCGCAACATCTCGGCGAACCGGTCGATCGGATCGTCGGACCGCAGCGCCGTCCCGTGGTATTCGGCGGACCGCGTCACACCGTCATCGCCCACGTAATCCATGCCCATCGTGACCAGGATCAGTCGGTCGTCGCGCCGGAACTCCTCGACGCATCGCGACAGGCACTCGGGGGAAAGCCAGTCGTCATCGCCGATCCAGCGAGCGTACGTCCCGCTGGCCTGCCGCATCGCGGCCCGGAAGTTGTTCAGCAGGCCGATGTTGTGGGGCTGGCGTACGTACACGATCCGGTCGTCGGCGGCCACGAGTTTGCGGCACACCTCCTCGGTGTCGTCGGTCGAGGCGTTGTCGGAAATGACCAACTCGAGGTTCGCGTGATCCTGGGCAAGGATCGACTCGACCACGGCCGGCACAGTGGACGCGCCATTGCGAACCGGTAGGCAGACCGATATCAGTACATCGCTCGACGACATGCGCCTCTCTCCGATCGGCGGAACATGGGCCGCCCCGCGGGAACGACCGACAGAAACATCACTGCAGACCGGTCGGGCCGCCGGAGTCGGCCGGACCGCCCAGCGCGGCCGACGCGTCACCGGCGCCAACAGCCACCGGACGCGGCCGCGTCATGCGGTCGCGCTGCCGGTCAAGCCAGGCCCGTCCGGCCGGCCGCAGCCGCTCCCAGCTGCGGTATTTCTGGAACGGAATCTCGAACACCGAGGCGAACAGGCGGGCGCCGACAACCGACACCGGCGCGGCGATCGCAGCCGTCACGAGGAACGCCGGCACGCCGGTGCCGAGGTGTGGTCCGACGACCTTCTCGTAGACGACGACCACGATCGGCGCGTGGATCAGGTAGAGGCTGTACGAGAACGAGCCGAGACTCCGGATCGGTCGAGTGTCCAGCAGGCGTACCAGTGGCGACGGGTGTCCCATCGACGCGCCCGCCAGCAGGAACACGACGCTGACCCCGAGCGCGATATCGACCCAGTAGAAGTTGTCGATCGTCCAGACCGAGCCGCGGAGCACGATCGCCGCCAGCACCGGCGCGGCGGCCGCGGCGGCGAACCAGTGCCACGGCAACCGTTTGACTCGCTCGGCCGCGGCGAGTACGCCCGCTCCGGCGGCCCCCATCGCAAACAGGATCGCGAACTGCGGTGTGAGACGCAGTAGCTCGTGGGCTAGTGACACGGTCGGTGCGAGGATGCCGATCAGTGCCACGGCGGCGCCGACCACGCTCAGCATGACCGCGGTGCTGCCTCGGCGCAGCATCAACAACATGAGCGGAAACACGACATAAAGCTGCGCCTCGACCGCGATCGACCAGAACGCACCGTTCGGGCTCGGCGCACCGGTGATGTCCTGCAGCAGCAATCCGTTGACCAGCACCGACTTCATGGTCGGCACGGCCTCGCCTGGTTGCGGAATGATCAGCCAGGCGACTGCGAGGCTGAACACCAGCGCCGCCCAATAGGGCGGCAGGATGCGCCATGCCCGGCGACGCGCGAACTTCGCCTTCCCGCCCAGATCCCAGCCCGACCTCGCGGGCGAAACCGCGAGCGAGAAGCCGGACAGCACGATGAATACGACGACCGAGAAGTGGCCGAAGATCAGCCAGGCGGCCCACCACGGTCCGGTGACTGCCGGGTAGCCGGGAAACGCGAGCAGGTAGCAGTGATGGAAGACCACCACCAATGCCGCGATGCCCCGGATGCCGTCCAGGCCCACGAGTCGCCGACGATCCGGCGGCGCCGCTACCGTTGCGGGCTGCCCGACGCGCGCGACTGCGCTGACCGACGTCACGATGCTCCGCCACCGACAATGGATGCCGTACGGCATGGCGTGACGCGCAACTGTCGAGCGGCCGAGACAAGCTCAGTCATGAACAAAGAGGTCCCCTCTTTAGACCGTTTGGTCACGATGCCGGAGGATATCCTGTCGAACGGCACAACGATGCGGATGTTGGCCGAGTCGGGTCGGAGGTTGGCGTGACGGAAGCCACGGGCGTGAGCGATCGCTCGCGACCGGTCGTCAGTATCGTCATTCCGGCGCATAACGAGGAAGCCGTCATTGCGGCAAACCTGGCTCACCTTCTGGCGACCGCTGCGTCCGACGAATTCGACGTCATCGTGGTGGCCAACGCGTGCGTCGACCGGACCGGCGACGTGGCCAGAACCTTTCCGGTACGCATAATTGACACGCCGGTGCCTGGCAAGGCGCACGCGATCGCCCTCGGAGACGAGGCGTGCCAGACGTTTCCGCGCGTATACCTGGACGCCGACGTCGCGCTGTCCACAGATTCGGTGCGGGCGCTGGTCCGCGCGGTGTCGCAACCCGGCGTGTTCGCATGCGCGCCGGTCCCTTGCCTCGACCTGTCCGGTGCCGGTGCGATCGTCAAGCGCGTGCACCGCGTGCACGACCGACTCATCGCGCCGAACCGAGCGCTGGCCGGCGTCGGCGTTTACGTCCTCAACGAGGACGGGCACGCACGGGTCTTCCCGATGCCGGCGGGCGTGCTGTCCGACGACGGGTGGGCGCATGGGAGCTTCGCCGTTCATGAGCGCGTCGTGGTGTCCGAGGCAGAGTCGCTAGTCCGGCCGGCTCGCACCGTCTCCGCCCACCTCCGCAGGCGGATGCGGGTGAGGCGTGGCAACCGACAGCTCGCCGAGCTCGGCCGCGGCGCTCCCGAGGGCCGGCTCGGCCTCGGATCCCTCCGATCGCTGGTGACCCAGCGGCGGGTGAGCGTGCTCGACGCCGGCTGCTACCTGGCTGTCCTGCTCGTCGACCGGACGATCGTCCGGCTGCGCGGTCGGGGTCACGGCGCCTGGGCCAGCGACTCGAGCAGCCGCGTGCCGGTGCCGAGCGCCGACTGACCGCTCGCCGCCGGCCACCGCGGCCTCGTAGGCGGCCAGCAGTGCAACCCGCGAATGGTCCCAGGACAACTCGCCCGCGACCCGCGCCTGGCCGATCTCACCCATCTGGCGCCGCAACTCCGGGTCGTCCATGAGATACGCAATCAGCTTCGCGAACTCGGACTCGTCGTTCGGCGTCGCGTAGACCGCCGCGTCGCCCGCCGACACCCTCGCCTCGCGCAGGTCGAATGAGACGATCGGTCGGGACATCGCCATGTACTCCATGATCTTGTTCATGGTGGACACGTCGTTGAGCGGGTTGAGCGGGTCAGGCGCGAGGCACACGTCGGCGCTCGACAGGTAGCGCAGCAGGTCTTCGTCCGGGATTCGGCCGGTGAAGTCCACAAGGTCGGCAAGGCCGAGGTCGTCGGCCATCGCGCACATCGCGTCGAAGGTGTCACCAGCACCGACAAACGTGGCGTGCCAGTCCGTCCGGCCGACCTCGTCTCGCAGCTTGGCGAGGGCACGCAGCGCATAATCGACGCCGTCCTGCGGTCCCATCACACCGAGGTAGCACAGCAGGTATGGCTTGCCCTGCTTGGCCGATGGGTCCGGCGCCACTGGGGTGAAGCGGCCACCCGCCGGCGCGCTGCGCACCACGAACACCTCGTCCGGTCGCTTCCCGCCGCGGGCCAGCGCGGCGTCGCGGTAACTCTCGTTCGTCGCGATCACCACGTCCGCGGCGCGATACGTACGCCGCTCCAGCCAGCACACGAATCGGTAGAGCACGTCCTCGCCGCGGCCGAACCGGGACAGGTACAGCTCGGGCACTAGGTCGTGCTGGTCGAAGATGAACCGCGCGCCGCGACGCTTGAACCGTCGGGCGAGCAGGAAGAAGAGATCCGGTGGGTTACAGGCGTGCACGACGTCGACGTGGCCGACGCGGCGGGCGAGCCGCCACGTGCGCCACAGCGCGGTCGCGTATTCCTTCAGGTAGCCGACCGGCCCGCCGGCCGCCGGCCGAAGCGGGTACCGGTGAATTTTGACGCCGTCGATCTCGGCCTCGGACTCGGTGTCGCGCTTCGTGCCCTGCGGGCAGATGACGTGTACGTCCCAGCCGCCGTCACGCAACGCGGTGCTTTCCTGCCAGACACGCCGATCGAACGGCACCGACAGATTCTCTACGAGGATGAGCGCTCTACCAGCCAAGGCCGACATACCCCGGTTGAGCCCGCCGCGCCTCGGCGTCGGGAAGGCGGACAAGGTCGATGATCGTGCGGTTTGTCATATGTTTGAGAGCGTCGAGTAGCTCGGGGTCCTTGCAGCCGATGACACAGACTTCGGCGTGTGCGAGCACCTCGTCGATCGAGGATCCGAGCAGTTCGCCGAGGTGCGGCAGCCGACCGTCGATGAATTCCCGGTTGGCGCCCATGAGTCGCGACATCGTCACGTTCGCGTCGTAGATGCGCAGGTCGTACCCCTTACCAAGCAGTCGCTCGGCAAGTTCCACCAACGGGCTCTCGCGAAGGTCGTCGGTGCCCGGCTTGAACGACAGCCCGAACAGCCCGATCCGTCGTTTGCCGGTGGCCGCGATCAGTTCGAATGCGCGCCTCAGATGCTCGTCGTTCGACGGCAGTACGTGCGACAGTAGCGGCAGCGACACGTCGGCGCGTCGGGCGGCGTACACCAGGCCGCGCAGGTCCTTCGGCAGGCAAGAACCGCCGAAGGCGAACCCGGGACGCAGATATGCGGTGCTGACGTTCAGCTTCGTGTCGGCGAGGAACACGTCCATGACGCGGTGCGAGTCGATGCCGAGCGCCTGGCTGACCGCGCCGATCTCGTTCGCGAACGCGATCTTCAGGCCGTGGTACGAGTTGTCGGCGTATTTCGCCATCTCGGCGACCGGGATCGGCACCCGGAACACCTGGCCCGGCAGCCCTTCGTACAACGAGGCCACGACGTCACCGCTGCGCGTGTCGATCTCGCCGATGACCGTCTTCGGCGGCTCGAAGAAGTCGCGGACACTCGAGCCCTCGCGCAGGAACTCCGGGTTCACCGCTACGCCGAAGTCCACCCCGGCGGTGCGGCCGGAAGCCTTTTCCAGGATCGGGATCAACAGGTTCGTAGACGTGCCGGGCAGCATCGTGCTGCGGAACACTACGGTGTGCCAGCGCCCGAGGTCGGCAAGCGCGGTCCCGATCTGTTCGGCGACCCGCTCGAGATATTCCGTCGACATGTTGCCGCTCGGCGCCGACGGCGTACCCACACAGATCAGCGATATTTCGGTGCCGGACACCGCGGCGGCAAGGTCGGAGGTGGCGCGCAACGCTCCGCTCGCCACGACGTCGGCGGTCAGCTCGCCGATGCGCTCCTCGACCAACGGCGCCTGCCCCCGGCTGATGAGCTCGATCTTCGTCGGGTTCACGTCGACGCCGACGACCTCGTGGCCCTGCGAGGCGAGGCATGCCGCCGACACGCAGCCGACGTAGCCGAGCCCGAAAACACTGATCTTCATGGGGGAACGTGCCTTCCTTGCGGTGCTGCTACCGGGTGGTCAACGGAGTCTACGGGCGACCCGTCGCAAACCAGGGCCTAATGGTGATGATTTTGCGGTCGCGATCAGCGTGTCACGGGTCCTGCGCAGCACTCGGCGTGTCGTGCTTCGCGTGACAATGCCCTGGTTGACGATGGTTTCGCCGGTCTTCGCGCGACGCTTGTACTCGTCGTCGCCGCGCCCGAAGTCGATGCGGGTGATGCCGAGTGACGGGCTCGCCTCGACCAGTTCCCGCAGCAGGATCCAGCCCGGCGCGAACCAGGAGAACTCCGGGTCGTAGACCGGAAACCACCAGTGCAGCACGTTGCCGGCGCGCAAACCGAAGTGCGCGGCGATCAGATGTGGCCCGGCGTGCAACGTGGACAACACGCCACCGAACTCGGTCGCGCGCGTGTGGAGCAACCGGCTCAACAACTCGACGCGCTGCGGTTCGACAAAGTAGTCCTTCGCGCCGGTGGCCGCGTATTGCGACCGCTTGAGCTCGATGACGCGGGCCAGCGCTGCCTCGTCGACGATGTCGGCGGCAAAGCGCAGCGAGCCGTGGGTGCGTTCCGCCTTGGCCGCCTTCCGGCGCGCCTGACCCATGTTGTCCTTGCCGCTGCCGGACGCCCGGCCGAGGTATCCGGCCAGGCCGCCGGTCGTGTCCACGTACGGCGACGGGCTCGCCGTCTCCACCCATCCACCGAAGTCCGGGTACGCGTCAAGCAAGTGGTCGAAGCTGAACGCACGCGAGCCGTTGGTCAGCAGATCGAGCGGGTCGAACGTCGTGCCGGGCGCGACGACCGGGCCTTGAAAGTCGGCACCCGGCCAGCCGACCGGGCGCAGCAGCGAGCGCTCGCGGTGGCACGGCAGCAACAGCCCGATGTCGCCGCTCGCACTTTGCCCGACGATCACGTCGACCGGCTGGCCGGCCCGATTGACCGCGGCGGCGAATCCGGGGTGGAAGTAGGGGCTGTCGAGCTGCGGGTTCGCGTCGCGCAGGCGATGCCACGCGTCGATCTCCGCGTCGGTGAGAGCGTCGAATGACGTGGTGTGCGCGGACGCGATGCGGACCGATCCGCCCAGCTCGGTTCGAACCGAGCCGGTCGCACTCCTGGTCATCGCGCCTCCCACCCCCGACTAATCCGCGAGCACCCTGGTGCGCGCGGCCGGCCTGAGCAGCGCGACGACGGCCGCACGCGACGTCCGGCGACCCATCAGCGCCCGCGCCGATTCACCGAGGAGAGTGACCAGGTAGAACGCGGTTGAGCGGGCAAAGCCGTGCCGGCGCCGGAACAGCTCGACCTTGTTAACGATGAGAAGCGACGCAAGCTTCGGGCTAGTGCCTGATTCGCCCCCTTTGTGCTCGACCACCGCGGCCGGCTCGTACCAGAGGACCCAGCCGTGATCTGCCGCGCGCAAGGCGAATTCGGTCTCTTCGCTGTAGAGCAGGAACGACTCGTCCCACGGTCCGATGTCGCGCATGGTCTGCGTGGACACGAGCATCGCGGCACCGGTGGCCCATACGGCCGGACCTGGTTCGGCGTACTTCCGCGGATCCGAGATCAGCTCACCGAGCGATCCGATCCGACCGGCTCGCTCGCCGAGCACGGCTTCGGCAAGAGCGCGGCCGACCGTGGGCATCCGGCGAAGCGATGGCTGCAGGCTGCCGTCTGGGTCGAGAAGCAGCGGTACGGCAATGCCGCGACCGGCCTCGCTCAGCGCACGCCACAGCAAGGCGATCGTGTCCGGCCGCAGCACGCAGTCCGGGTTCAGCACCATCACGGCGTCCAGGTCGGGCGTACCCATGGCGGCTATGCCGCGATTGATCGCCGCCGCGTAGCCCGCGTTGCGGCCGATCTCGACGGTGAGGATCGGCAGATCTGCGGCGGCCGCCTTGGCGATCGCGAGCGAGTCGTCACGCGACGCGTTGTCGGCGACGACGACCGTCTTCAGGTCGACACCCGTGATCGTGGCCAACGAGCGCAGGCAGCCACCGAGGACGTCGGCGCTGTTGTAGCTCACGATCACCACGGCGACCCGCGGCAACTGCTCGGTCTGGCCGCCGCTCAGAAAGTTCTCAGTCACGGGCGTCCTCGTACACCCTTGACCTGCCGTGCTGCAAATCGTCGTACGCGCGTTTTCAGCTGGACTCGACCGTTGAGCACGTGCGCGAACCAGGCATCGTCAAGATCACGGCGCACGCTGTTGCGCGGCTGAAGCCACGATTCACGATGAGCGGGACCGCCGTCGCTCGTGTAGGCGCGGATCACCTTTGCCTGCCGGAGGCGTCGCAGCACGTGCCGGTCGTACGAGCCGAACGGGATCGCCACCGAGGTGACCGGCTGCCCGGTGAGCTCGCGCAACACGCGATGGGCCTCGACCAACTCCTCGGCGGCCTCGGACTCGCCGATGCGGCGCCAGTCGCGATGCGCCCAGCCGTGCGATCCGACCGACATGCCGGCGCCGACCAACTCCCGTACGCCGTCGCGCGGCAGCTTGCCCGGCTCGCCGAGCCGCCCGGCGAGCACGAAGAAATGTCCCTTCAGCCCGCGCTCGAGCAGCCGCGGCAAAGCGATCTCCACGTCGGACGAGTTTCCGTCGTCGAACGTGATCCGCACGTCATCGCGCTGCGCGACGGCATCGAGCACACGTTCAAATTGCTCGATATCGACCCAGGTCTGATCTTCGTCGGGTTCGAGGGTGTGCTCTATCGGGCCGATCCCGTGAAAAGTCACATTGACGCAGCGCGATGCCGACAGCCGCACCCGACGCCCTACCGACCGCGCCAAGAACCTACCGCCCCATCGTTGTCAGCCCGCCAACCTGTGCATCCTCTGTCAGATCAGTCGATTACAAAATCGACAGATCGGTCGAGGCGTTTATCAGTATGGCGACAGGTACCCCGCGTATGTTCGTCGAGTGCCGACCATAGCCGATCGTCAGTGCGGACTGGCCAATCGGCGCGCGCAATCGTCCGCGCGATGCGAAGCTGTCGCGCACCCGCCACCGGCGGATACCCGACGAATGCCGGACCGCACTGTTGCGCGATCGGATCTGTCTGGATACTGAACGCACGACTTTGCGTCCTTGCCATGGCGATGGCCGACTCGCCCGGCGAGCACGTCGATCGGCACGCCGCAACCGGGCAGGCACCGCGACCGGGCGCACCGCAATCGGCAGGCACCGCAACCGAACTAGGGACGACGTTGGATTTCTGGGACATCACGAAGCTGCTAGGCAGACATTGGCGGATCTCACTGCCACTGCTGCTGCTGAGTGTCGTGCTGACCGTGCTTGCCGCGGTCCACGTGAAGCCGAGCTACGTCTACACGGCATACGTGGAACTCGTCCCGCCGACGCCAGCCGCGGTGCCGGCCGGGACCACGGCGCCGACGCCCCGCAATCCCTGGCTGACGCAGAGCATCACCACGCTAGCCAATGCCTCGCTCCTCACCGTGCAGGACGTCACGTACATCAACCAGCTGAAGGCGGCCGGCTACAGCGACAAATTCACGGTCGTCGTCGACGGCAGCACTCCGTTGATCACGTTTACCGTCACGGCCAAGACACGCGACGGTGCCATCGGTACGTCCCAGCAGATCGTCCAGCACTTCGACGACAGCATCGAGACCCTGCAAACGTCGTACGGCGTCGGGCCGGCCGACATGATCGCCTCGGTGCGTCTGGACGACGGCACGAACACCAAGCTGTCCTATTCCACGCTCAAGCGGGTGCTCGTCGTCGTCATCGGCCTCGGTCTTCTGCTGACCGCGAGCATCACGATCGGCGCCGACGCCTGGATGCGCCGTCGAGCGCGTCGCGCCGGTGGTTCGCCACCGGCCGAGTTGGAGGGCGCGAGCCGTGCGGTCGCGACAATCGAGGTAGCTGGCTTCCCCGGCGCCCGGGTGCTGACCGGTACGGCGTCGGACGACCGCAGCGGAAGCACCACGTCACCGCCATCGCCACCGACCGGCCGATCAGCCGCTGTCGGCCCACGTACGGATGCGTCGTCGCAGCGCGCGAACCCCGCCACGACACGCACCAATCCGGAACGGCCGAGCACGACACCCACGACGCCGGGTACGGAACGCGGCGGCGGCCAGGCGCAAGCCGACCCTCGGGACTCGGCGGCACGCGCCAATGACACGCAGACCGGTCGCGACGCGATGTACGATCTGCCAGCCGACGCCACCGTCGTTCTGCCCAAGGCCGTGCTCACGCGCGACAAGTAAGTCGGCTCGCAACGGTTGATCGGCTCGGAACGGTTGGAAGAGAGTTTGGCGTGCCCGAAACGTTGTCATCGGCGCCACCGCCTTCCGCGACCGTGCCGACGAAGTCCGAGCGGGTCAAGTCGGACCGGGGTGGCGCGCACCGGGCGAAGGCGCCGCGGGTCAGGGCGCCGCTGAACGATCTCGAACCATCGCTGGTATCCGGTCGGACGTACGTGACGCGGCGCCGTCTCACGTACATCGACGCGGCCGCCCTGCTGAGCCTGATGCTCGTGCTGATCAGCCTCGTCCCGGCTAACCTCATCGTTCCCGGCATGACGGACATCGGCCGGCCCGGTCTAGTCGTGGCGTTCATCCTCTTCTGCTGGTGGCTGCTGGTCCGTTTCACCCGCCATCTCGTGATGACCGGACCCCAGCCGATGCGGTGGGCAATATTCGCGTTCCTCATGTCCGCGATCGCGTCCTACGCCGTCGCGTTCATGCGCAGCCTCACCAGCATCGAGAAGAACGGTGCCGATCGGGTGCTGCTGTTCTTCTTCATGCTCGCCGGCGTCACTCTGATGGCCGCGGACGGCATCCCGAACTGGTTCCGGCTGCGAAACATTCTCAACGTGCTGGTGTGGTCGGCCGGATTGGTCGGGCTGATCGCCGTTTTCGAGTACGTCACCGGCATCGACGCCACCGCCTACATGCAGATCCCCGGCCTGCAGGCCAAGACACCACCGCTCGGGTTCATGGAGCGCGGCGATTCGTTCCGGGTCGCCGCGACGACCGCGCACTACATCGAGCTTGCCGCCTTCCTGTCGCTCGCTCTGCCGTTCGCCATCCATCAGGCGCTCTACGGCCATAGCAGAGCGCATCGCCGGGCCGGCCTCATCTTCGGTGTACTCATCGCGGCCGGCAACGCCGCGACGATCTCGCGCACCGGCATCATCGGCATCGTGCTGACGTTCCTCGCGCTCTTCCCGGTGTGGACCTGGCGGGTGCGCTACAACATGCTCGTCATGTCCATCGGGCTGTTCCTCGCCGTCGGCGTCGCCGGACCGGGCCTCTTCCGCACGCTGGTACGGCTGTTCGCGGACACCTCGCAGAACTCCTCCATACAGGCACGGACCGGGCGCTATCCGATGGTCTTCCGCTACTTCGCCGAGGCACCCTGGCTGGGCCGAGGCACCGGCACGTACGTGTCCCCGCAATATCAAGTGCTCGACAACCAATGGCTGAGCACCTTGATGAGCAACGGGATCATCGGTGTGGCGGCCATGCTAGGGCTCTACGTGACCGGAATCGTGCTCGCCACGAAGGCGATGCGGCGCAGTTCCTCGCCCGAAGTACGACACCTGTGCGCTGCGTTGATCGCCACTCAGCTGATCGCGATCGCGTCCGCGGCGACGTTCGACTCGTTCGGTTACAGCACGTATGTGATGACTCTCGGACTGTGCCTGGGCCTCTGCGGCACGGTGTGGCGCCTAACACACCCAACCCGCACGATCCGGACGTCAACCACGAAGTGGTTCCTCGATCGCGAGCTGGAACAGGCGAATTCCCTGGTCCGGAGTTAGTCTCGGGTGCTGCAGCACCGTCCCCCACGGTGCGACCGACCCCCGGAGGCCGTCGATGCGCAGACGTACTCGAGCACAAGCCGGTGTGCTGGTCGGCGCCGCGGCACTCGCAATTCTCGCCGCGTGCGCCCAACCAGAAGCGTCCGCACACGTCGGCCTCCGCTCGGCGGTGCAGCCGGCGCCCGGGGCGAGCGGGCTCGTCAGCCCGAGTGGCGCGGCCAGCGCATCGGGCACGCCGACGGCGTCGCCAACGAAGTCCGGGCCACCGACGCCCAAGCCGGCGCCGACCTCGACGAAGCCCCGCACCGGCAAACCGGGCCCCAGCAACACCGGCGTCGTGCCGGGCACCCAGCTGACGATCGTGAGCGGCAGCCAGACGTTCCACACCAGCGGCCAGGTCATCAGCGGCAAGGACTTCCACGGGTACGTGAAGGTCACCGGCAGCAACATCACATTTAAGAACTGCATCTTCCGGGGCGGTACGCCCAGCGGCAACAACGCATTGCTGGACACCGAGGGCGGCACCAACACGATCGTCGAGGACTCCGAGTTCGTCCCGCAGCACCCGGCCGCGACGATCGACGGCATCTGGACGAAGAACACCAAGATCTACCGTGCCAACATTCACGGCTCGGTGGACGGGATGAAGGCCGGTTCGAACACGCTCGTGCAGGACTCGTACATCCACGACACCTCGTGGTTCGCGAGCGACCCGAACCAGGGCGGCGGCGCCACGCACAACGATGGCGTCCAGTCCTTCGCCGACTCGTCCAACATCACGCTTCGGCACAACACGATCGACATGTCGACGTCGAAGGACCCCAACGCCGCATGGCAGGACGCGTCGCCGAACTCGACGGTCGACGACAACTGGCTGGATGGCGGCGGCTGCACGCTGAACTTCGCAGACCAGGGCACCAGCCTGACCGGCATGGTCGTGACCAACAACCGGTTCGGCCGGCACTCGGCCTACCAGTGCCCGATCCTGCTCAGCCTCGGCGTCAGTCTCGCGAAGAACTCCGGCAACGTCTGGGTCGACACAGGCAAACCGATCCCGGCGCCACAGCAGCACAACTAGCACCTCGGGCTAGCCGTTGGCCAACCGCGTCGAGTTACCCGTTGGCCACCGGGCTCAGGTTGTTGTCCCAGAGGTTGTCGCTTCGCACTGCGACGTTGTCGCAGTCGTTCATGGCGCCGTACTCGCCGCCGTTGGGTCCGTAGAGCTTGCTGAAACGGTTGCCGATCACCCGGTAGTTCGTACTCGCGCCGGACGGGCAGTAGAGCGTGTACGCGCCGCCGGACAGCAGATTGTTGGCCACCAGTACGTTCTCGATGTCGCTTCCGTTGCTGATCATCGCGGACGTACCGTTCGGGTTGAAGATCGTGTTGTGCTGCACCGTGACGTTGATGCCGATCGACAGCTGTACGCCGTCCGCGTGCCCGGTCGCACCCTCGTAGAGGTCGTGGATGTAGCTGTCGACGACGGTGACATCGGAGTCGACGTCGAAGCCGTTCTCGCAGCCATGGATGTTCAGCCGGCGAGCGGTCACGCCATATGAGCCGACCCCGGTGCTGTTGTGGTCCATGCAGTCGATCTCGACGTCTTCGATCAGCAACCCGCCGCCCTTGTATGAGCTGGTGAAGCTCGAGATGCCGTAGTAGTCAGTGCAGCTGATCTTCGTATCGCGGATTGTCACGTTGGGCGCCTCGACGTTGATGCAGCCGTGCACGTCCTTGTTTTGCACCACGGCGCCGGCCTTCGTGATGGTCATACTGCCGTTGACGGTGGTCAGCTTCGTGCCTGCTGGTACGCCCGTGTTGCCCGCGTCGGGAAGTCCGCACGCGCTGGGGTTGGGCGCGCAGTTCGTACGGTCCGGAATCGTGGTACCCGTCACCGGCGGCTCCGGCTGGGGCTTGCCGGCGGACGCCGACGGCTTGGCGGATGCGGACGCCGAGGCGCTCGGCTTGGGCGACGTTGACGGCGACGCCGCCTGGGAGCCTTGCGTGGCAACCTGTGGTCCATGCGTGGTTGACGCGAGCGAGCCGTTGGGCTGTGACCGACCGATGGTCAGGTATGCGGCGCTACCGCCCGCGACGAGCAGCAGCGCGAGAAGGCCGAGCCACCATGCACGCAACCGGCGACGGCCGGCGTCCCGCGAGGCGGGTAGCACGATGGTCTGGTTCGGATGTTGATACACCGGCGAGATCTGGGTCGGGTGCTCGTACGACACCTGGACCTCTCGGCCGCCGCGCGAATACGCGCCGGGCGGGTCCGTTGGGCGCATCCAAGCCCCTTTTCGCTCTACCTTGCGTGCGCACTGAGGGTAACACCCGGACCCGTGCGTACCGAGCTATGCGAAACGGCGTGATCGCGCAGCGTGAACTCCGCGAGGCGAGCCGCCCAAATCCTTACCGGCACGGCTATCTGGGGCAGCTATGCCACGAGGATCTCGGCCGCTACGCCGAGCTCGGAAAGCGATTTGCCGATCTCGTCGCGGTATGCCGGGTTCGTGATGACCACCGTGCTGGGCTGGATGTCGCGGAGCACCTCCGGTCCCAGCACCTGGTGTCCGGTCATCGGCAGGTAACGCCCCCACTTGCGCGGGTTGACGTCGACCACCGCGGCCAATCGCCGGCGCGGGTCGGCAAAGCTCAGGAACTGTACGCCGCGCGATCCGGCGCCCCACAGCACCGGCCGGCCGTCGCTCGCGGCGACCGTGTCGATCGTGCTGCGCCACCGGTGCACCTCGGCGCGCTGGCGCGCGGCAAACCCCGCGACCGCGTCCAGTTGCCGGTCCCGTACCCCGGCTTCTGGAGCGGGCGCCACCGCGCGACCGGCGGCGTCGGTCGCAACCTCGAGGAAGCGGAACATGCCGTGGAACATCGTGCCGCCGCCGGTCACCCGCCACCCGGCGCGCTCGAAGATCCGACCGAGCGAGACGGACTCGAAATACGACACGTGCGGGTAGATCACTTCCCAGCCGGCGGTGGCGAGGTCATATCCGGCGTCCGGCACCTCGAAGTAGCCGCACACCGGTCGGTCGCCGGCGCGGTCGCGCAGCGCCACCAGGAAGTCGTAGGGGTCGTCGATGTGCTCGAACCAGTGCCGCGACGTGACGAAGTCGAACGCGGGCAGGTCCGGATCGCGCAGCGGCGCGAACCCGTTCGTGAACTGGGCGCCGGACGGGTCCGGACCTTCGACGCCGGCGTACATCGCGTCGTAGCCGAACCCACGCGCGCCAGCGGTGTGGCACAGTTCGCGGAGGAACTCGCCTTGGCCGCAACCGATGTCGAGGATCGTCTTACCGGCCAGGTCGAATCGGGCCGAGAGCGACCGGACGAGGTCCGCCGAAAAGCTCTGGAACGCCGGCGAGTGGTGCAAGTTCGTGTCCATCGTCGTGTCGTAGACGAGCGCGTCGGCATCGAACGCGACGTTCCGGACGTACGCACACTCGCCGCAGTAGGCCAGCAGCATCCGACCGAGCGGCGACGCGAGCGCCTCCGCCTCGCTGGCGTAGTGCACGCCGCACAGCACCGGGATCTCGCCGAGGTCGGCGAACTCGACCAGGTCACGCTCGCCGCAGGCGAGGCACCTCACGAGCTCGTCCAGCGCAGGTCTGCGTCGATCTTGCCGGCGGCGCGGAGCGCCTCGATGCGGCGCAGCCGCTGGAACGGCTCGCCACGGAAGTCCTCGATCGTGAGGCCGTGCCGCTGATAGGCCTCGACGAGCTGCTCGACGCCCTTGCGTACGGTCCACTGCGGCCGGAACTCCGGCACCTCCTGCGCGACAAGATCGCCCGACACCCGGTAGTTGCGCAGATCGGTGCCCGCTCCCCCGGCGAAGCTCACCTGGCTGCCGACCACCACGTCGGCGACGATCTCGGCGACGTCGCGGATCAGATAGTTCTCCACGCTCTGTGCGATGTTGTACGCCTTGCCGTGCACCGTTTCGCGCGGTGCCTGCAGAAGCGCCTCGAATGCCGCGCAGATGTCCTCGACGTGGATCAGCGGTCGCCACGCACGTCCGTCGGAGAGCAGGCGTACCTCGCCGGTCAACAGCGCGTGCGCCGTCAGGTCGTTGACCACGATGTCGCCACGCAGCCGGGGCGAGAAGCCGTAGGCCGTCGCGTTGCGCAGGAACACCGGCGAGAAGTCGTCGTCGGTGAGCTCCGCGATGCCCTGCTCGGCGAGGATCTTGGACTCGCCGTACGGCGTGACCGGAAAGAACTCGGCCGTCTCGTCGAGGAACGGGCGCTGCTCCGGCGGCAAGTCGGCGGCACCGGAACCGTAGAGCGAGCAAGACGACGAGAAGAGGAACCGCGTAACGCCGGCCGCCTTGGCCGCGGCGGCGAGCCGGACCGACGACCGGTGGTTGACGTCGTATGTGAGATCGGCGTTGAGGTTGCCGAGTGGATCGTTGCAGAGCGCCGCGAGATGGATCACGGCGTCGAGGCCACGGAGGTGCTCGGCGGTCACGTCGCGGAGGTCGACGTGCATCGACGGGATCTCGCGCGGCCCCGGTCCGAGCAGGCACTCCGCGAAGTAGCCGGTGTCCAGGCCGACGACGTCGTGGCCGAGATCGAGCAGGCGATCCGACAGAACGCTTCCGATATATCCTTCGTGACCGGTCACGAGTACGCGCAAGGTAACCCCCCAAGTTCAGGCATGTTTAGCGTCGGGTACCGGGCCGCACCGACGCGACGCCGCGCAGGCATGTGTCCGCGTTGCGACACCCCGGCACCCCTAGCCGCGTTACACCATACAAATTTGTCGGTCACTATGCGCAGGACCCGACGGATGCGGCGCGTCAACCCAACGACCAGCGCATATCTGCCCGATAGGTTGACAAGTGACCGCGACGGCGCGTCCTACGTACGGTAAGAAGACTTGGTACGTCCCGGTAACCCGACAGGAGTGTGCGTGAACAACGTCAACTGCCGCCTGTGTGGCGCCGCCCTGACCGACACGTTTGTCGATCTCGGCATGTCGCCGCTCTGCGAAAGCTACGTGCCGGTGGACCGGCTCGACGGCGTCGAGTCGTTCTATCCGCTGCACGTGCGCATCTGCGGCCAGTGCCTGCTCGTACAGTTGCCGGCGTACGTGGCCGGGGAGGACATCTTCTCCGATTACGCCTACTTCTCGTCGTACTCGACATCCTGGGTCGAGCACGCGCGCAAATACGCCGTCCGGATGACCGGCGAGCTCGGCCTCGGCCCGGACAGCCTGGTGACCGAGGTGGCCAGCAACGACGGCTATCTGCTGCAGCACTTCGTCGCGGCCGGCATCCCGGTGCTCGGCGTCGAACCGGCCGGCAATGTCGCCGAGGTGGCCCGCGGCAAAGGCATCCGGACCGAGGTGGCGTTCCTCGGCGCCGCCACCGGCACCGACCTCGCGGAGCGTTTCGGCCGCGCCGACCTCGTCGCGGGCAACAACGTCTTCGCCCACGTGCCGGACATCGTCGACTTCTCCGCCGGCCTCGCTGCGCTCGTGAAGCCGACCGGCCTGGTCACGCTCGAGTTCCCGCACCTGCTGCGGCTCATCGAACAACGCCAGTTCGACACCATCTACCACGAGCACTACCAGTACCTGACGCTGCTCACCGCATCCCGCGCGCTGGCCACCGCCGGGCTCACCGTCGTCGACGTCGACGAGCTGGCCAGCCACGGCGGTTCGCTGCGCGTTCACGCGATGCACGCCGAGGCGGCGGGCGAGCAGTCGGTACGCGTCAAGGAGGTGCTCGACGCCGAGTCGGCCGCCGGCCTGCACACGCTGGAGGGGCACCGGGGGTTCGACGACGCGGTGTTCCGGATCAAGAGCGATCTCCTCGGCTTCTTGATCTCCGCACGCACCGACGGCAAGCGCGTGGTCGGCTACGGTGCGCCAGGCAAGGGCAATACGCTGCTGAACCACTGCGGGATCCGGTCGGACCTGATGGCATATACGGTCGACCGGTCGCCGCACAAGCAGGGCTGGTTCCTGCCGGGTACGCACATTCCGATCCACGCGCCGGAGCGGATCGCGGCCGACCGGCCCGACTACATCGTGGTCCTGCCGTGGAACCTCCGTGCCGAGATCACCGAGCAGCTGTCCTACGTCCGCGAATGGGGCGGGCGGCTGGTGTTCCCGATCCCCGAGCTCGCGGTGGTGTGACGCGATGAAGGTTGTGCTGTTCTGCGGCGGCCTCGGCATGCGGATGCGCGAGGGCACGAGCGACGCACCGAAACCCATGGCGATCATCGGCGACCGCCCGTTGCTGTGGCACGTGATGCGCTACTACGCGTGCTTCGGCCACACCGACTTCGTGCTGTGCCTGGGGTACGGCGCCTCGGTGGTCAAGGACTACTTCCTGCACTACGACGAGACATTGTCCAACGACTTCACGATGACCGCGGGCGGCCGCGACATCCGCCTGTTCTCCTCCGACATCACCGACTGGAAGATCACGTTCATCGACACCGGGCTCAACTCGACGATCGGCGAGCGGCTGATGCGGGTCCGGGAACAGGTCGAAGACGAGCCGATGTTCCTCGCGAACTACGCCGACACACTCACCGACGCGCCGCTCGACCAAATGATCGACTTGTTCGCGAGCAGCGACGCGACGGCGAGCATGCTGGCCGTACCGCCGTTCTCGTCGCACCACGTAGTGGAGATCGACGACGCCGGCGCGGTCACCGGCATCCGCGAGTTCCGCAGCATTACGCAGTGGGAAAACGGCGGCTACTTCATCATGCGGCCGGAGATCTTCGACGTGTTGCGCGACGGCGAAGAGATCGTGCCGGACGCGCTGAACCGGCTCTACCCGGCCGGACGGTTGCTAGCCCAGCGGTATACGGGTTTCTGGCGCGCGGTCGACACGTTCAAGGACCGCGCGGAGATGGAGGACCTCTACCGCCGCGGTACGGCGCCGTGGATGCTGTGGAAGCCGAACGGTCGCCCGCCGCAGCCACGTCCCGAGCTGCTCGCGCCGGAATCCGAACCGGCCCGCATCTAGAGGGGATAGCCGCATGCTGAGCCTGAGCCTCGCCGGAGTGCGCTCCGTGGTGGCGATTGGAGCGCATCCGGACGACATCGAAATCGGCGCCGGCGGCCTGCTGCTCCGGCTCGTCGAAGCGGTACCCGACCTGACCGTGCGGTACGTGCTGTGCGGTGGCGCGCCGGCCCGCCAGGCAGAGGCGCGTGCCGCGGCGAGTGCTTTCCTGCCGTACGCACGGATGACGTTCGATCTTCACGACCTGCCGGACGGTCGGCTGCCGGGACACTGGAACCGGGTGAAGCAGATCATGCAGGACGCCGCCGTCACGCCGGCCGATCTCGTCATCGTGCCGTCGCGATCCGATGCCCACCAGGACCATCGGCTGCTCGGCGAACTCGCCATCACCGCGTTCCGCGACCAGATCGTCATCCAGTACGAGATCCCGAAGTGGGACGGCGACCTCGGGCAACCGAACGTTTACGTCCCGCTGACCGCCGAACAAGCCGCCCGCAAGGTGGAGTTGCTGAACACGCACTTCCCGTCCCAGAAGGTGCACGACTGGTGGGACGACGAAGTGTTCTTCGGCCTGATGCGGCTGCGCGGTATGGAAAGCCGCTCCCGCTACGCCGAGGCATTCACCGCGACGAAGTTGAGCGTGTCGATCGCCCCCGCCTGAGAGCTCGCCAAGCCGGCACATCCCTCGCGCGGCGCACGCCCGGTATGCTGTGCGCGCGCGGGGGAAGGGGCCTTTCGATGGCCGGGGTGTTTTCGCGCCTGCGACCGCGCATCCAGCGCCGGGTGCGCAAGAATGCGCGGCGGTTGCGGGTGGCTTTGTTGCGAACGAGCGCCCATGGCCGGCTCGAGTTGGCATCGAGGATGGTCAACCTCGCGCCGAATCCGGGATTTCGCGCCGTCGGCGCTCGCGCGCGGATCGATGTCGACGGCACCGGCCTCGACGTCGACCTGTTCGACCAGCCGTTCGCCGCCGGCGGCGTCTATGTGCACAAGCACAATGTCGGCTACCAGGTGCCGGTACCCGGGCTGGACGGTGTCATGGGCATGCTCGTACGCGGCGTCAACGAGAACAACGACACGCACGTCGCGCCCGGCGGCCGGGATCGGCGCAACACGTTTCGCCTCGGCATGCGGCCCGGTCGCACGTACACCTGCGAGGTGTCGGTCCACCTGCCACGGCCGCTGACCGGACACCTTAACCGCCAGGCACTGCGGATCGTGATCGGAACGATGGAGGGATCCGTCGTCCAATGGGCACTCGCACGGTCCCACCCTGCGCGCAACGAGTTCGGCGACCACCGCATCAGCGTGACCTACACCGTGCCGGACACCGCGACGTCGGCGTTCGTACGGCTGGTGAGCGGGATGTCGGCCGGGCACGGCGAGGTCTACTGGCACTCACTGACACTCACCGAGTCCGCCGGACCCATCGGATACTTCGACGGCGACACGCCCGACGACGACTTGTACCACTACACCTGGGCTGGACCCCCGAACGCGTCCCGTTCGCGACGCACAATGCGACCCGTCACAGAGCTTGCCCGCGTCGAAGGCGGTGCCGCGGCGATTGCGGAGCATGCCGTGCGAAGCGCCGCGTCGGGCCGAGCTGTCGAGGTCGACGCCCTGCTCGCCGCCGCCGACCGTGGCGAACGCATGAGCCTCCGACTGCGTACCGACGCGGCTAGCCTGGGCGCCCGTGGCGACATCGACGCCGCGGTGGTTGCGTTGCGGTCCGCGGCGCAGGGCGCGGACCCGCGCGGCGACGCCGCGTTCGAGCTCGGCAGGATGCTGCGCGCACACGGCGGTAGCGCGGCCGCTGAGCCCTGGCTCCGGTCGGCGGTGGCTGCCCAGCCCGAATCCAGCGCTCGCGCGTACCAATTGGCCGCCGTCCTGGAGGCGCGCCGGCGCACGGAGCACGACGAGGCGGCCCGCGCGGCATTGGCTCTCGATCACGACCTGCCGTTCGACCGGGACACCCTGGTCGCGGTCGAGGCGAAGGCGGTTGGTGCACGGCGGGAGGTCGGCGTCTTCCTCGCCGAGCACCTGGATCAGATCCGCGTCCAGGCACGGCAGCGTCTGGATGCCGCGCGGGATAACGACCGTACGCCGATCTTTGTCTACTGGGGGCAGGGTTTCGCCGATGCGCCACCGGTAGTGCAACGGTGCCATTCGGCGCTGCGCCGGCAGAACCGGGACGCCGACGTCCACGACCTGACCGACGACACGATCCCCTACTGGGTCGACCTGCCCGCCGATCTGCTCGCAGCGGTCGATGACAACCCGATCCACCGCTCCGACCTGCTCCGGCTGGCCCTGCTGGAGAAATATGGCGGCATCTGGGTCGATGCGACGTGTCTGGTGACCGAACCCCTGCTGCCGCGGTTGGACTCGCTGCTGGCCACCAGCGATCTGTTTGCCTTCAACTACAACGGCGCGTTCATCTCCAGCTGGTTCCTGGCCTGCCGACCACGGTGCTACCCGATCTACCTGTGGCGGGCCGCGTTGTTCCTGTGGTGGGAGAAGCGCGGCGAACTCATGGACTACTACCTGCTGCACCACATCTTCGAGATGCTCTACAACCTCGACGACGACTTCCACGAGGCGTGGGCGAAGGGTACGCGGATGAGCTCCGGGCCGCCGCACCAGCTTCAGCACGCGATGCTGGAGCCGTACGACCCGGACGAACTCGCCACCCTGCTCGCCGCGTCATTCGTCCACAAGCTGCGCTACAAGATTGCTCCGGAGCTGGTCCGGAGCGACTCCCACCTCGCACATCTGGTGCGCACAGACGATTCACCCTGACGCCGAGGTGGCGCGCCGGGCGCGGAGGCACGCCGACTTCCGCGGAGGCGCGCCGACTTCCGAGGTGGCGCGCCGGGCGCGGAGGCGCCCGGCGCGTCACCCGTTAGCCGCCGTAGTTCAACCAACTGCCAATCGGATGCTGCTGCTGAGGTCCGCGCTTGGCGTAGTCGCAGACACCCGTCGGGAACGCCGCCCGCAACTCTGCCTTCTGCGCGTCGGTGAACGTCACCGGGTAGTCGGCCCAGTCGATTGGCTTGAGCGCGCACTTCAGCGCCAACATCGCGAGCGGTGCGCCGGCGACGAGCCGGGTGTTCGCCGCGACCGGGAACAACGTCGCGCACTGACCGGTGCCCTGATACGACAACGTTTCGTGGATCAGCGTGCCGTTGGTCGCGAAGCAGCCGTCCGTGATGTCGGTTGGTTTGTCCGCGGACACCTTCACCGACAGCGGTCGGTGCGACGTGTCGGCGTCGATGGCCGTCAGCCACCGGTCCATCGCCGCCAGCTCGTAGATGCTCGCCTGCGCGATCGTCGTCAGACCGTTCTCGATGATGACCTGGTTCGCCACGTCGCCGGCCGCGGTCATGCGGGCTCGCATCACGTAGGACCAGTCGGTGGTGTGGATGTCGTTGCCGAAGCCAGCGAGGTCGAGGTCGATCCGCTGGTCGATCACCGGGGTCTCGCGCAGACCCTGTTGGGCGCTGTTGTCGAGATCATCTCGGTAGGACGCGGCCAAAGCCTTCGGATCCGCGGTGGTACGGGTCGACACCGGAGCGCCGGTGAAGTCGAACCCTCCGACGCCCACGTTCAGATCGACGAACTGCTGGGCGGTGATCTGCCCGGCTTCCAGGGCGCCGAGACCGTACTGCACGCCGACGTTGTCGAGCGGACTGCGCGCGAATCCGGTCTGCCGGTTGACGCCGAGCTGGGTCACATACTGCTCGGCGGCCGCACACTTCACGCCGTCCGGGTTGGTGACTGGGTCCCACAACAGGTCGGTCGGGATCGACGGGTCACAGCTGTCGGTCGCCGTGATGCGATTAGCGAAGGTGGCATCCCAGGACACGCACGAGTCGTACGACCGGAAGCCGGATACCTCCCGCATCTGATCCGGCGTGAAGCCGTTGCCCGTCGTGCCAAAGAAGTTGTCGAGCAGCCGGCAGTCGGTGACTGGTCCGGTGGTGGTGAACGGATCCGGGAACGAGATGCCCGGGACGATGCCGTCGACAATGCCCGGGTACTGGTCGGCGATGTCGTACTGCTGGATCGCACCGCCGGAACCGCCCCAGCCGATGGTGTGCGCGACCGGGCCGTACGCCTCGATGAAGTGTTCCTTGACCATCATGGCGGCTTCCGCCGAGATGATCGTGGAGCAGTTGTTGTTCAGAACGTTGAGGGTTGACGACGCGACGGCGTATCCCTGCGCAAGGAACAGGTCGTTGATCACGCCGCCGGTTGCATTGCCCTGGTGGAATCCGGCGTCACAACCGCCACCGAACGTGTAGACGAGCCGGCGGTTCCAACTGGTGTCCGGTGTGAACGGCGACGGGTCGGAGCCGTCGTAGAGCGCCGCGATTTGGTACACGGCACGGTCGATCGTGCCCTGCTCGAGCCGGATGATGTAGGGCAGCGGCTGTCCGTTCACGAGCGCGGACGCGAGGTCCGCCGGGCGCGTGGTGGGATCGGCGAGCGGCAGGAACGCGCCCGCGGTGTTCTTGTACAGGTACGACACCTGTGTCGCGACCGCGCATTCCGGCTGTGTCGCGGGTGGCAGACCGAACGCTTCGGTCTGGCAGATGAACGGAAGTTGCTGCGGACCGGAGAACACCGGGCCGTTGATGCTGTGGTTCGTCACGCGCAGCTGCGCATTCTGGTGCCCGGAGCGCGCCTCGATGCGGTGCCGGCCGTTGCTCATGCCGGTGACGAGCGCGAGCCAGGAACCATCGGGTTGGGTGTGCGCCGTTGCGCCGCTCGAGTGGCCATCGAGGGTCACCGTTGGCGTACCGGTGGCGCCGGTGATCCGTACCAGCACATCGCCGCCGCTGATCAGCGACGGGCGCGGGTTCGAAACGGATGCGATGGCGAGCTTTGCGCCCGGGTGGGCAGGGTTCGCGGCGTACGCCGGCGCCGCCGAACCAAACAGAACGAGTGAGGAAACAGCCGCGATGACGGTGACGCCTGCGGTTCGTCTCATGGGGGCTCCTTACGGAGGTCGATGCGTCGAAGCTACGACCGGGCGCCAACCGTGTCGAGACGCGGATGGCAATTTGGACGGTCCTGGATGGACTTTGGGTCGAGCATGCACCGAACGTGGTGGCTCGGTCGCGCTACACACCCGCGCATGATCGGCGGCCAGCGCTCCGGCGGCGTACGATGCGCACACAAGTTGCGGGTGCAGACATCGGACCGGTGATGACCGTGTCGAAACCAGTGAGCGCGTTGCTCTTGGCGACCGCCGTTCTCGTCGCGCTCGTCGGTTGCGCGCAACGTCAAACCTTGCACGCCGTCGAACCTAACGTCGGAGTGGTCAGCGCCACCTACGCCGGTCCTCTCACGCATCGCGTGGATTTGCAATACACCGGCTTCAGTTTCGATCGGCCGGGTACGCAGGCGCCAGCCATCAGTCCGGCGACGGCATTCGCGCATTGCGCCAGGCGAGGTATCTGCATCTGGTTTGGTGGCAGCACGACGGTCTACCTCGCCCGGGTCACCACCGATAACTTGGGCGGGATGAGCGGCCAGCTGGCGTATCTGATCGTCTCGACGGACTTCAAGTGTTCCGATTCCGGCGGCCCTGCGCTGCTTCCGGGAATGTCTCCCCGCCCAGTCCACGTGTACAACTGCTTCGGGATCAATTTCATGGATGCGACGAGAGATGCCGGCCTCGGTGCAATACAGACCGGCGACCCGCACGAGTTGGAACTCGTCGAGAAAATGCACTGATCGCGCTAGCGGCGGGGCAGTGATCAAGTAGCCGACGACGCTCGGCGGCGTACGATGCGGCCAACAGTTCGCGGCGGTCGACATCGGACCGGTGATGACCCGTGACCAAGCCTCTGCGCGTTCTCCTTTTAGCGGCCGCCGTTCTCGGCACGCTGGTCGGATGCTCGGGCCACCAAACCCTGCACGCAATCGGACCGGACGGTCATCGCGTCACCGCGACCTATGTCGGCCCGATCAGTCACCGGGCAGTGCTGAAAGACGCCAACCTCATCTTCGATCCGCCAGGCAAGGAGGCTCCGGCGATCACCGCAAAGACGCTGTTCGCCGGATGCCGCACGCGTTCCATGGACGTGTGCGCGTCGGGCGTCGGCACCACGACCATCTACCTCGTCCGATCCAACATTCTCGAACTCGGTGGGAATGACGGGCTGGCGTATGTCATCGTGTCCAAGCATCTGACCTGTATCAGTAGCGGTCCCGGGCCGAACAAGGTCCATACGGACTGTTACAGGCTCGACGTGGTCGGTGCGAATACTGGCGACATCCTTTACGAGTACGAGTCCAGCGGCCCCGACGACGCCCTCACAGTCCTCGATGAAATGCACTGACCGAGCCCGACCCATGGCGCACCGGCGGCCGTTGGCGGTGGACACCCGACGCTCAATCGTTGGCGATGTCTGATCGCGCGACAGCAGCGCAAAGCTGGGACTACGAAGGCTGGCAGCATCTGCGAGCCGGCGCCGATCGAGTAATGTCGTGTGTGGACCTCCTGATCTGCGCCTGCGCGACGTATGCGCTACATGCCTCGATAGACCTCGCGGCGGTGGGCGACTTTCACGACAAGGATCACAAGCCGACCGTTGTCGATCTGGTACGCCACTCGGTAGTTGCCGACCCGGAGCCGGTAGAGGCCATCGGCTCCGGCAAGCTTCTTGACGTCAGCGTCTTCACGGTAAGGGTCGTCGCCGAGTCGCGCGAGACGGGTGAGGATGTGTAGCGCCACAGGCTGTTCGATTGCCATCAACTGACGGCGCGCCGATGGCAGGAATTCGAACTGATATTTCACACCGCGTCAGTTCGTTCGGCGAACACGTCAGCAATGACCTCCGCCAGCGAGTAGCGGCGGCCTTCGCCCTCGTCCCGCAGGACGGCTGCCGCTTCGCGCGCGAGGACGATGTCGGCTGCATCTTCGAGTGCCTGGTAGTCGGCCACTGGCACCAGCACTGCCGCGGGCGTGCCGTTACGGGTGATGACAGTCGGGGTTCCGGACTCGGCGGAGGTGATGAGCTCGGCCAGATGCGTTCGAGCGTCGCGGACACTGATGCTCTCGGTCATCACGTGATTGTACACGATTTTGCGTACACAACACTCCGGCGCGCCCCAGAACCGCGTCAGGCGATGCCAGCTGAGGGCCGGCTCGGCACGTGGCTCGACACGCACCCGTGTCTCGCATCTATACCGAGCACGACCCGCCGATGATCGGTGGCTGGCCAGCGAGCGTCTACGCTGCGTTCGTGAACCATGATCACGATCTCCCGACGCCGCGGTCACGCCGTGAGGCACTGCGCCTGGTGAGTCTGGATGATCCAGTGCCCGACCACGCCCTCCTGCGCCAGGTTTTCGAGTACGAAATGGACTGGCGCGAAAGCCCAGAAGAGGGGGTCGACGACGAGTTCGAGAACATCTACCTCTGCGCGTTCCTTCTCTTCGTCGTTGGCGATCCGGCGGATTCGCGTCTTCTGTACAGGGCGAAGTTCGGTACAGGCGACTTCGACCTCGCCGCCGGCTTCGACGCTCAAGCGATCTTTGGTGCTGGGCGAAGCGAAACCTTGCAGTGGCTTGCGACCAATGGCTTCGCCAATGAGCACGCCAGGCTGACGGAGTGGCTGGCCAGGTGGGAGGACCCGACGATCGAGAACTGGGCCGAGTTCAGACGTGGCTACTTCTACTCACCCGGCGGTGAGCTTCTTCTCGATCCCCTGTGAGCAAGCCCGAGAACACGACACCGGTGCGAACGATGTCCTGAGACATCACACAGTGCGCCCGGCAGGATTCGAACCTGCGACCTTGAGATTAGAAGTCTCCTGCTCTATCCACTGAGCTACGGGCGCCAGAAGATCCTTACAGAGCGTACCGGTGGGTATTGGCTACCGGCGAAGTCATTGCGGCTCGGCGCGCCCACGCGGCGTCGTACCCACAAAGTCCCTGGTCACGGGCGTGCGCCGGAAATTGGTCGCGGGATAAATCGGCGCGAAGCATTTCATTACCTCTCAACCGGTCGACGGAATCTTCTCCGCCTTTGCTGATCAACACGGTGAATCTCGGGCATTCCGCACTGTTGACCTTGCCACGACCGGGTTACGTTGAGCGAGCCGCACGGAAGCTTGACGGCCACCCCCGGCCTGAACCGATGCGGCGCCGTCGAGTCGCGCACGCCGCGCACGCACCACGAACCAAGGCCGGCCAGCGAATCGGGGACCCAGGTTGTTGGGGTGAATCCGCGCCCGCGCGGTAGAGCGACTTCCCAGCTCGAACCCGTCAGCTAACCCGGTAGGCGGTGGGGAAGAAGGAGATTGCTCTTGCGCACAGCGCGTACGTGGCTGTTGCGTGTCGTCGTCCTGGGAGCGGTCGTCGCGGGGTTTGCGCTACCCGCGTCACAGGCATCCGCCGCGCCGGTCCCGGCCTCTCCCAGCGGCACGTCACTCGCCGAGCTGCAGAAGCAAATCCAACAACAGTCGGCGGCGCTCGAAAAGATCGTCGAACAGTACGACGGGGTCAACACGCTCCTCGCGAAGAACCTGAAGACGTCCGCCGCACTGCAGAAGCAAATGGCTCCGCTGCTCACGTCGCTCAACGTCGCCCGCGTTCAGGTCCAGTCGATCGCGGTCGCGGAATACATGAGCGGCGGCAAGCTGTCGTCGATGAACGCCATCCTGTCGACCGGATCGACCGTCGATCTCGCCTCGAGCATGGCAATGCTGAACCGTGTGGCGGCGGCGCAGCAGGATCAGATCGCGAACTACCAGAAGGTCAACGCGGCGTACTTTACGCAAAAGCAGAAGATCGACACGTTGGTCGCCACCGAGCAGACGCAGAAGACGAGCCTCGCGAAACAAAAGGCAACGATCAATACGAAGCTCTCCAGCCTGCTCAAGTTGCGAACCAAGGCGTTTGGCAGCGCCACGGAGGCATCCGGCGGCTCGCACCCTCCGGCGCCGTACCTGCCGGGTCGTGGTGGCAAGGTCGTCGCGTTCGCGTACGACCAACTCGGCAAGCCGTACGCCTTTGGCGCGGACGGCCCCGGCTCGTATGACTGCTCCGGTCTCGTGATGGCCGCGTACGCCTCGGTTGGCGTGTCGTTGCCGCATAACGCCGCGATGCAGTATCACGCGATCAGTCACATCAGCCGGTCGTCGTTGCAACCGGGCGACCTCGTGTTCTATCGAAATCTCGGACACGTGGCCATCTACATCGGCGGCGGTCGGGTGATCCATGCGCCACAGGCGGGCGAAAACGTGAAGATCGCATCGATCAACATGATGACGCCGTATGGCTACGGCCGGCCGTAGCGAGCCGGTAGCGAGCCCATAGCAAGCCGGCAGCGAACAACAAACACCGTCGGGCCGAGGTCGCGCAAACGACCTCGGCCCGACGCGTGTCCGTCACCCGATGGCTCCAGCCATTCCACGACGCTGCCGCCACTCCGCCAACAACACGTCGGCGGACTCTGGCGCTGGATGCACCAACCGAAGATACTCGCGAACCACCGGGTTAGAGGTCGTCTCACACCGGTCGATCCCGGACACCAGATCCTGCGGGACCACGTAGTGGAAGCCACGCTCGTCGGCGCCGAGCACCGCGTACAGCACGCAGCACTGCAGTTCCACGCCTCCGATCACCAAGCCATCGATGTCCCAGTCCGCCAGCGCATCCAGGAATTCCGCGCTCTGCCAGATGTCGAATCGGTGCTTGCGCACCACTCGCGCCCCAACCACCGGCGGCACGAACAACTCCCCACCCGCCGATCCCGCGACGCACAGACGATTGCCGACCTCCCAGCGCCGTTGCCGCTCGGTCAGCCGATCCATGTCGAGCACCTGCTGCGAGTAGATCGTCCGCACGCCAAAGCGCGCCGCCTCGGCGGCGAAAGCGTTCGCATGCAACGCCGTACGCGCGTTGGCCTCAGTGCCAGTCAGGCCGGCGTCGACGCCGGGGTGTCCGCAGAAGTCTTGTTGGAAGTCGACGAGAACGACCGCTACTCGGCCGGGATCAAGGTCCAGCAGCTGATCCACGCGGCCAATACCGTTGGCTTGATCCACGGCGCCATCTTCCACCCATGCGCGCATCGCCGTCGACGCCCAACGGCGGACGGCGGACAGTCCAGACGCCCGCTGCCACAACGCTAAGCCGGGTACGCGTGCGTCTCGGTCGCCTTCACCGCGACCCAGGCGGTCTGGCCGGGCATCAGCTCGAGTTCTGCCGCGGCGGCCGGTGTCACCTCGGCCGCCACCGACGGCGTGCCACGGAACTCGACGCGCATCAGGTCGCCGTGCGCCTCGACGCCGGCCACGGTCACTTCCCAGACGTTGCGCGGACTGCCCTCCGGGTGTTGCCGGTGCACCGCCACCGCGCTCGGCGGGAACGCTACGAAAACGTCGCCGGTCATCCGCTCCTCGACGGTGAGCTCACCGCCGTCGGCCAGGCTCACGAGGCCGTCCGACGCCACGCCGCGATACAGGTTCAGCCCGGCCAGGCGCGCGACGTATTCGGTGCGCGGTCGCCGTACGATCTCCGACGGCGGGCCGTCCTGCACCATCTTCCCGGCTTCGATCACCACGATCCGATCGGCGAGCACCATCGCGTCCAACGGGTCGTGCGTCACGAGTACGGTCGCGCCGTCGTACGCGGCGAGGTGCCGCCGTAGGTCGGCTCGCACTGCCAGCCGGGTGCCGGCATCGAGTGCCGCCAACGGTTCGTCCAGCAGCAGCAGTCGTGGACTCGTCACCAACGCCCGGGCGAGCGCGACGCGCTGGGCCTGGCCGCCGGAGAGCCCACCAGGCTTCTGTAACGCCACCTCGCCCAGCCCCATGCGGTCGAGCCAGGCGGCGGCCATCACGCGTGCATGATGTCGCGACGATCCCGTGCTCCGCGGACCGAACGCGACGTTCTCGAGCGCGGAAAGGTGCGGGAACAACAGGTAGTCCTGGAACACCACGCCGACCCGCCGCCGCTCGGGTGGCAGGCCACCACCGGGACGGGCAATCTGCGTACCGTCCAACTCGATCGTGCCGCCGGAGAGCGCGACCAGCCCGGCAAGCGCACGCAACGCGGTGGTCTTGCCCGCACCGTTCGGGCCAAGCAACGCCACCACCTCGCCGGCCGCGACATCAAGCGGCAGGTCCAAGGTGAACCTGCCGCGATCGACGACGAGATGGGCATGCAGCATCAACCAGCGCCGATCCACCGGCCGCGCAGACTCACGAGCACCAGGATAGAGACGGCGACCAGGATCAAACTCAGCAGGATCGCGCCGTCCGGGTCGTTCTGCAGCGTGATGTAAACGGCGATCGGCATGGTCTGCGTGCTGCCGGGCAGGTTGCCGGCGAACGTGATCGTCGCGCCGAACTCACCGAGCGCGCGCGCCCAGCACAGCACCGAACCAGCGGCCACGCCAGGCCCGACCAGCGGCAGCGTGATGCGCCGGAACGCGGTCCACCGCGACGCGCCGAGCGTCGCCGCGGCCTCCTCGAATCGGGTGTCCGCGCTGCGAAGCGCGCCCTCAACCGCGATCACGAGGAACGGCAACGCCACGAACGTCTGCGACATCACGACGGCCGTCGTGGTGAACGGAAGCTCGATGCCGAACCAGCGGTCGAGCCAGACGCCGATGATGCCGGTGCGGCCGAACGCGGTGAACAGCGCGACGCCACCGACCACCGGCGGCAGGACAAGCGGAAGCGTGACTAGGGCGCGGACAAAACGCTGGCCGAAGAAGCGCGTCCGCGCCAACACGAACGCGACCGGTACGCCGAGCACGAGGCAGACCGCCGTCGTGATAGTGGCGGTGAGCAGCGAGAGCCAGAGCGCGGTGAGCGCGCCCGGCTCGGTCAGCCGCTGCCACAACGTGCCCCATGGCGACCGGACGACGAGGCCGACCAACGGAAAGAACAGGTAAGCGGTGCCAATCACCGCCGGCAGCAGCAGTATCGCCGGCGGGCGACGATACTGCTGCTGCGACGGCTGCGTCACGGTCGCGTCACGGCGCCTGGAACCCGGCCGCGGTGAACACCGCGAGCGCCTCCGGCGACACGATGTAACTCACCCACGCGTTCGCGAGCGCCATGTTCTTGGATCCCTTCAGGGCCACGATCGGGTACGTGTTGATCGCCAGCGCCGACTCCGGGAACTCCACGGCGTCGACCTTGCCGGCCGCGGCCTTCGCGTCCGTACGGTAGACGAGCGCCGCGTCC
>DASTMZ010000032.1:0-23549 GCA_035713725.1 Micromonosporaceae bacterium | reverse complement strand
CTCCACCAGATTGCGTAGACGAAATGTCGCTCGCAGGAGGAGGCTGCTAGTGGGCATCAGGCCCAGCACATGGAAGAACAGATCGCGCACCATGACACTCGTGGTGGGCGGCGCGGCGATCGCTCTCATCGCGGCGACCGGCCCGGTATGGGCCGGCAACAAGGGGCAACCGGAGAACAAGCACAAGGGTCCGATCGTGACGACCACGCCGATCAAGCACCTGGTCGTCATCTTCGACGAGAACATCTCGTTCGACCACTACTTCGGTACGTACCCGAACGCCACGAACGCCGACGGCACCCCGTTCAGCGCGAAGAAGAACACGCCGAAGGTCAACGGTCTGTCGCCGCAACTGCTCACCCATAACCCGAACCTGTTCAACCCGACGCGCCTTGGCCCATCGCAGGCGCTGACGTGCGACCAAAACCACGGGTACGGCGCCGAGCAGGCCGCGCTCGACGGCGGCAAGGCCGACATGTTCGTCCAGGACACCGAGACCGACAAGTGCACCGGTCAGCCGATCCTGTTCGGCCAGCCCGGCCTCGTGATGGACTACTACGACGGCAACACGGTCACCGGGCTGTGGAACTACGCGCAGAACTACGCGATGAGCGACAACTCGTTCGACACGGTGTTCGGACCGTCGACGCCGGGAGCGGTGAACCTGGTCTCGGGTAACACGCACGGCATCGTCGCAGTCAACTCGGTGACGCACACCATCACGTCGGACCCGTTCGTCGTACAGTCGCCGAACGGCGCCGGGGTGGGTACGGTCATCAACGACCCGGACCCGGCATGGGACGACTGCGCGGACACCAACCACACGTCGACGTTCAACCTCGGTGCCATGGAGGGTACGAACATCGGCGACCTGATGAACCGCAAGGGCATCACGTGGGGCTGGTTCCAGGGTGGGTTCAAGCCGACCGTTACCGCGGCCGATTCGCCGACCGGATTCGCGGTCTGCGGCGCGACGCACAACAACGTCGGTGGGATCCCGGTGGTGGACTACAGCGCGCACCACAACCCGTTCGAGTACTACTTGTCGACGGCCAACCCGCACCACCTGCCGCCGACATCGGTCGCCATGATCGGCCAGACCGACCAGGCCAACCACGAGTACGACCTGACCGACTTCAACGCGGCCGTGGCGGCGAACAACATCCCGTCGGTCAGCTTCCTCAAGGCGCCGGAATACGAGGACGGCCACGCCGGCTATTCGGACCCGCTCGACGAGCAGCGGTTCCTGGTGAACACGATCAATTCGCTCGAGCACTCCAGCGAGTGGTCGTCGACCGCGGTCGTCATCGCGTACGACGACTCGGACGGCTGGTACGACCACGTCAGCCCGCCGATCGTCAACGGCTCGACGGATGGCACGGCGGACCAGGCTGCGCTGTGCGGCAACGCGCCGATCTCCGGCGACTACGCCGACCGGTGTGGCTACGGCCCGCGGCTGCCGATGTTGGTCATCAGCCCGTGGAGCAAGGCGAACTTCGTGGACCACCACACGACCGAGCAGACGTCGGTGCTGACGTTCATCGAGGACAACTGGTTGACCGGCCACATCGGCGATAGTTCGTTCGACCGAAGGTCCAACTCAGTAGCGGGCATGTTGGACTTCCACCAGAGACCCAACACAAGGCCAGTAATCCTGGATCCGACAACTGGCGCGGTGGTGTCCCACTGAACCGATAGTCGGCAATCGCAAACGTGAGCCGCACCCGGGCCTGCCCGGGTGCGGCTTGCCGTCTAGCGCTAGTCCGCGAGCCGGAACAGCAACGTGGTGCGCCACTTCGTCATGTCGGGCTCGTCGTCCGGGTCGGTCAGGTTCACGATCAGCCGGCAGCCCCACCGGTCACCGTCCGGCGTGGCGGACTTGTCCCAGACCAAGCGTTGCTCGTCGGCCCAATCGAGCACCGCGGCTGTCACGTCTACCAGCTCGTCGACGTGACCGACGTGGGTGTAGCTCACATATCGTCCGGCCGGCAGGACGCCGATGAACACCGGTGCGGCGCCGACCGCGTCCGGATCGACAATCGGGACGCCGGTCTCGCACCGCAGCTCGCGAGCCATGTCGATGACGTTCAGCCGGAAGAATGGCGCGCCGGTCGCGGCAATGCCTCGTGCGCCGAGCCAATCGAACAGCTCGGAGACGCGGTCGGCCAGTTCGTGGAAGGTGTCCATCGTGATGGTGCGGGCCACCCCGACATAACGCTCCGTCGCGCGCAGCACGATCTCTGGTGGGTACGGAAGGTCGTAGGGCATGCCGCGATTCAACCGGCGGCGTGCGACAACATCGGAGGCGTACCCGACCGACGCCCGTGCCGCGGTGTCATGCGCCGAGCAGCTTGCGCACCCGTGGCGCGCCGATGGCCAGCAGCAGCGTCGGCAGGCGCGGGCCGGTGTCCCGTCCGACGAGAAGGTGGTAGAGCAGCGCGAAGAAGCTTCGCTGCGCAACCTTCAACTCCGAGGTCGGCTTGGTGTCCGGAGGCAGGCCGAGCTGGCGCTTGGGTACACCGTAGACGAGCGTGGTCAGCGCGCCGAGCGACCAGTGCTCGTCCAGCCCGTCGAGCAGCATCGCGAGCGCCGTGCGCTGCTGGTCGTCCAACGACGCGAGCAGCTCGGTGTCCGGCTCCTCGCGGACCCGCGTGCGCTGCTCGGCCGGCACCTCAGTGGTGATCCACCGGACTGCCTTGTCGAGCCGTGGCCGTGTCTGGTCGAGCGAAGTGATCGGGTTGTCCGGGTCGAGGTCGCGCACGATGCGGAGGGTCTGCTCGGGATCGCCGGTCGTCACGTCGGCGATCGAGGCGAGCGTTCGGAACGCGACCGGTCGCGGCGTCGTCGGTAGCGGCCCGTTCGTGGTGCCGACCGCCCGCCCATAGGCGGCCACATCCGCGGGGCTGGCCGAGCCGGCCGACACGCGGGCACCGAGCGCGTCCCACTCGTCGTACGTACGTTGAATCTCCTGGTCGAAGGCAATCTTGAACGACTGGTTCGGACGGCGGCGTGCATAGAGCCAGCGCAGCAACTGCGCCTCCATGATGTCCAGGGCCGCCGCCGGCGTCGGTACGCCGCCACGGGAACTGGACATCTTCGCCATGCCAGTGATGCCGACGAAGGCGTACATCGGGCCGATCGGCTGGACACCGCCGAACACCGGTCCGACGATCTCGCCGCCGACCTGGAACGACGATCCCGGCGACGAGTGGTCCACGCCGCTCGGTTCGAAGTCGACGTCCTCGAATGCCCACCGCATCGGCCAGTCGACCTTCCACACCAGCTTGCCGCTGCGGTGCTCGCGAAGCAGGAACGTGCCGCGATGCCCGAACGCGCACGTGTACGTCATCTCGGTCGTCTCGTCGTCGTAGGCGGTCACCGTCGTCGTGTCACGGCCGCAGTCGTCGCAATACGGCCGGTACGGGTAGTAGCCGGTGGCCGCCGCGCCGTCGTCCTCGGTGGCGGCACCCGAACCCTCCGCCGCGTCCTCGGCGGCGGCCGCGTCGTCCGCGTCGAGCCGCTGCGCGCGCGCCGTCGTGATCGCTGAGGTGACCGCCGCCGTAGCCGCCGACGTCCGGCCCTTCGTGCGGTACTTGTCGAGGATCGCGTCGATCTGCCGGCGCTCTCGCATCGCGGTGAGCACCGGCTCGACGTACGCCCCGGACGTGTACATCTCGGTCTGGCTGATGCCGCGGTAGTCGATGCCGAGTTCGGCGAGCGCCGCGGCCATCGGCGCCTTGAAATGCTCGGCCCAGTTTGACGCGGCGCTGCCCGGCGGCGGTGGCACGCTGGTCAGCGGCCGGCCGATGTGCTCCGACCACGACGCGTCGACGCCGGCCGGTACGCGGCGGAAGCGGTCGTAGTCGTCCCACGACAGGATGTGCTCGCAGGGCACGCCGCGGCGCCGGATCTCGTCGGCGACCAGGTGCGGCGTCATGACCTCGCGCAGGTTGCCGAGATGGATCGGGCCGGACGGGCTGAGGCCGGACGCGCACACGATCCGCTTGCCGGGTGCGCGGCGACCCGCCTCCGCGATCACGTCGTCGGCGAATCGAGCCACCCAGTCGGCGTCGTTGGCCTGCGTCACGGTTCCGGAACCCCCTTGGTGTCGACAAGTTCCATTGTCCCGGATCGAGACGTCAGGCAGTCGACCAACCCGGTCACCAGCGCGCCGAGGCGCCGCCAACGGGCCGGCTGGCTGCCCGGCGACAGGCCGCGGCTCGGGAACTCCACGATCATGATCAGGTACAGGTAGAGCTGGTAGAGCCAGACCCGCCGGCGTACGCCGTCGTCGACGTCGATCGGGCGCACCTGTCGGTATCCACGCAGGAACGGGTGGCCCGGCGGCTCGAGGACGTCGCCGAAGACTGCTGGCGATGCGAAGTCCACGAGCGGGTCGCCGTAGAGGTATCGCTCGCCGTCGACGAGGCCGGACAGCCGGGCCACGCCGTCGGTGACGGTGGCGAGCACGTTGCCGTCCCACAGGTCGAAGTGCACGAGCGCGGGCCGGCGTACGGTGGCCAGCAGATCGTGATGCGCGACAACGACCGACCGCAGCAGGTCGGGTGCGACTGGCAGATCGACGTGCCATGCGACCGCGTCGTCGAGCAACGCCTCGACCATCGCCACGAACGCGTCCGGCCACGTGTCGGCGTTCGGTCGATGGCCCGGGTAGCCGTACAGGTTGCCGGTGATGCCGTGTACGCGCGCGAGTGCGGCGCCGCAGTCTTCGCGTACCGCCGTGGTGTCCGTACCGGTCGGCAAGTCCGGCAGCGCCACGCCGGGCAGGTACGTCATGAACAGCCAGTCCGCCGATTCGTGCAGCAGCCGAGGGGTCGGTATGTCCGGCGCGCCGGACGCGACGATGCGCAGGTAGTTCGCCTCCTCTGCGAGCATGTCGCGCTCGTACGTCAACAGCCGCGCGCCGGGCGTGGCGCCGACCTTCAGCGCAGTGGCGCGCCCGTCCGCGAGGTCGACCCGCCACACGCTGCCGAACGTTCCGCCACGGCAGGGTTGCGCGCGCACGACTGGCACGTCGGCGCCGAATGCCACAGCAGCCGCGCTGACGACGTACGCCCGACTGATATCGCGCTGCGTCGGACTCGGCATCGCCATAGCATGACCGACCGGCTGCATTCGACGCATGGGGATTGTGGGTGCATGGACGTCGACGACTTCGCCGATCTCGTACCGGCGCATCTGCCGCCGCGCCGCCCGGTGCGCGTGACGCGTCTCGCGGGTGGCAGCAAGAAGGGCGTGTACCGGCTGGTGTTCGACGACGGAGCGACGACCGTGGCTTATGTCTGGCGCGCCGCCGAGAACTTCTGGCCCGCCGCACCGGAGACCGATCCGGACGATCCGTTCCGCGATAGTTCCGGCATCGATTTGTTTGACTCGGCACACCGGCGGTTGGCCGGCCTCGGCGTGCGTACGCCCGAGGTCCTCGCGCTGGACCGGAGCCGCGCACACGTCGACGCCGACGTCGCATTCGTCGAGGACCTCACGGGCGGCACGCTCGAGGCGCTCATCGAGCGTGACCGCGCCGCCGCCGACGGCCCGCTCGCGATGCTGCGCGACGCGCTCGCTGCGATGCACGGCGCGACGTCACCGAGCTTCGGCTCGGTCGCTACGGTCGATGCCGACCGCGGCGTGACGTCCCGCCCGGCAGCCGACATCGTATTCGCGCGCGCTCAGGCGCACCTGGCCGAGGCGGCCGCGTACGAGCCGCGCATCGAGGCGCATCGGGACGCGCTCGCGGCCGTCGCACGGGACCTGGCCGCCGCGGTACCCGCCCGGAACCGGTACGCCCTCATCCACGGCGAACTCGGTCCAGACCACGTCATGCTCGACGACCGTGGCCGGCCGGCCCTGATTGACATCGAGGGCCTCGCGTACTTCGACGTCGAGTGGGAGCACGTGTTTCTACGCATGCGCTTCAGGGACGACTACCCGGCGCTGGCCGCCGACGATCTGGATCCGCACCGGATGCGGTTCTACCAGTTCGCGCACCACCTGTCGCTGATCGCCGGCCCGCTGCGCATCGCAACGGCGGCCGGGTTCCCCGACGTCGACTTCATGCGCGAGGTCGCGCACGCGCACACCGGCCGGGCGTTGGCGTTCCTCTAGCGCGCGCATCGCCCGTTTCGGTGTGCGCGGCCGGCCGGTTCGATGGTCACGGGTGCATGTGACTGCCCTTGACAACCTTGTCGACCGCGTTGCGCGTGCCGTAGAAGGCGACGCCGACGAGGTCGAGATCCTCGGTCGCCACGGCGCGAACGGCCGCTCGGTTGTCACGGTCGTTGCCAGTGTGGAACAGGTCGGCGGTGAAGATCGACATCGCAAGCCCACGGGCGAGCGCTCGAGCGTGGGCAGCGGCCAGGATGTCCTTGCCGCCCGCGAGCACGACCACCGGTTGTCGGAACATCGGCAGGTAGGCGACATCGCTCGCGTCCACGTACGGCTCGCCGAGCACGCCGTCCACACCGCCCGCGATCGCGCTGCACAGGAACGCGGTCACATTCAGCCGTTGCCAGCCGGCGAGATCCTCGCGGAGCAGTACGGCGATCTTGGTGTCGAAGCGGACCGGATCCCGATCGGTGGTCATGGCACCGAGTGTCACCGGACCGCCCGGCGGTCGTCTTGTACGTTCCTGACATGGGCCGGCAACCCGAGCGCCCGCAGATCCGTGCCTGGCGTCCCGCGGTGGACGGCGTCGTGGAGGTGCTGCACGCCCGGTTCGGCTCGCACGCCTATCCGATGCATACCCACGACGCCTGGACGCTGCTCGTCATCGACGACGGCGTGGTGCGCTACGACCTGGATCGGCGCGAGCACGGCGCAGTGCCGGACCGCATCACGTTGTTGCCGCCGCACGTCCCGCACGACGGCCGGTCCGCTGTACCGCGCGGTTTCCGTAAGCGCGTGGCCTACCTTGACGCGTCCGCGATCGACGCGCGATACGTCGGCGCCGCGGTCGACACACCCGCGCTGTGCGACGCGCTAATGCGCGATTGGATCGACCGACTGCACGGCGCGCTCAGGCACTCGGGCGATGAGTTGGAGGCGCAGAGCCGGCTGTGCCTGATCGTCGAGCGGCTCGAGGAGCACCTCGGTGGGGCGCCGGCCCGGCAGAGCGCGCGCGACCGCGGCCTCGCGGGACGACTGCGCGACCTCATCGATGCGAACGTCGTTGTCGGCGTGTCGCTGACCGATGCGGCGACCGCGTTCGGCGTCCACCCGACGCATCTTGTCCGGTCGTTCCACCGCGAATATGGCGTGCCGCCGCACCGGTACCTCGTCGGACGCCGGCTCGACGACGCGCGCCGCCTGTTGCTCGACGGGCGTCAGATTGCCGACGTCGCCACCACGGTCGGCTTCTACGATCAGGCACACTTCGCACGCCACTTCCGCCGGTTGCTCGGCACATCGCCGGCGGCGTACGCCCGCAGCGCCGTTGCGTGAGCCGTCGCCCGGAATCACTCGTCGGGCGGCAGGTACCGCGCGTTGCGGTCCACGGTCGTGTAGACGCGCTCGCCGATCGGCGTACGCATCTCCTCGGCAAGCTGACCGAGCAGGCCCGCGCAGCGCGCCAACAACGCGACGCCGCGTTGCATGTCGGCGGGCAGGCCGAGGTCCGCGAGCGCGGCGCCGCACACGCCCGCGCCGTTGAGCGGCAGCCTCCGTCCGAGGACCTCGCCGTTCACCCGGCCGATCGCCGCGAACAGCGCCAGGTGCGGGCCGGCCACGCCCTCGTCGTCGGCGATCTGCTGGATGACGGGTACCCGGGGATCGCCGTGCTTGTGCACCGGGTGTCCGAGGCCGGGTACGAAACGGCCGGCCGCGCGCTGGCGCCGCACCGCGTCGCGCGCGAGCGCGTCCCAACCGTCCACCGAGTCGGGAAGCGGATCGTCGGCACTGGCCAGCACCTCGGCAAGGAACCGGCCGGTGTCCTCGGTGACGCCGAGGAACCGTGAGCCGCCGCCTAACAATCCGGCGGCGAGTGCGCCCTGCAACGCGTCCGGCGCGCTGTAATACGTGAGGCGGGCGGCGATCGCGGTCGGCGTGAATCCGTGGTCCGCGAGCGCGACCAGCACGGCCTCGAACAATCGGAGTTGGCCCGGTGTCGGTGCGTGCAGCGTGATGAGCCGGTAGGCCAGGTCGCCGAATGCGATGTGCCCGATCAGCTCGGCCGACAGGTCGCGGCCGAGCAGCGTGATCGAGTCGGCATCGGACGTGCCGAGCGACGTCGGAAACGTAGGTACCGGAGCCTCGCCGTGGTGCGGGTCGGTCATTGCTGGTCTCCTGTGTCGGCGTGCTCGTCGGGCGGCTGGTCCGGCGACGCGGTCGGATGATGCGCCGCGGTCAGTATCGCCGTGCTGTCCTCGGCGCCGGGCTGATGTCCGAGCCATGCGCGGATCTCGGCGCCGTGCGCGTCCAAGGCGGGCGGCGGCAGCGTGTACCGCGCAGGCGTCGCGGAGAACGCGATCGGATTCCGTACCGTCGGGATGCCTGTCGCGTCGCCCTCCGCGGTGACCACCGGATCGAGGCCGAGCCGTTCGGCCAGTGCCACACCGCCGTCGATGGTGTTGATCGGCCCGCAGGGCACGCCGACAGCGACGAGCGCGTCGAACCACTCCTGCGCGCTCCGGGTAGCGAGCCGGGCCTCGAGAAGCGGTCGCAACTCGTCGCGCCGATGGTTGCGGTCGACCACGCGCGCAAACCGCGGATCGTCGGCGAGCTCGGCGACGCCCAGCGTTTCGCACAGCAGCCGGAACTGCTTGTTGTTGCCGGCGCAGATGATGAGCTCACCGTCGCCGGTGGGCATCGGCTCGTACGGGTAGAGGCTCAGGTGCGCGTTGCCCATCCGGTGCGGCACGACGCCACCGGCGACGTACGCCGAGGTCTGGTTCACCAGCGCGGACAGTGCCGAGGACAGGAGGTTCGTCTCGATGCGCTGGCCCTCGCCGGTGCGTGCCCGATGGTGCAACGCCGCCACGATGCCGAGCGCCGAGTGCAATCCGGTCATCACGTCGAACACCGAGATGCCGGAGCGAAACGGTGGGCCGTCCGGCGAGCCGGTCAGGCTCATCAAGCCGGACACGCCCTGCACGAGGAGGTCGTAGCCGGGCAGGTTCGCGCCGGCACCGCCGCCGAAACCGCTGATCGAGCAGTACACGACCGCGTCGTTGCGCGCGCGTACCGCGCCGTAGTCGAGACCGAATCGGGCCAGTCCGCCGGGGCGGAAGTTCTCGATGAAGACGTCGGCACGCGCGGACAAGTCATGGGCGACGGCGAGATCGGCCGGGTCGGCGAGGTCCAGCGCAATCGACCGCTTGTTCCGGTTGATCGCGAGGTAATACGTGGCCACGCCGTCGCGGGTCGGCGGCATCCAGGTGCGCGTGTCGTCGCCGGCCGGGCTCTCCACCTTGATCACATCGGCGCCGAGGTCGGCGAGCAACATCGTGGCGTACGGTCCGGCGAGCACCCGGGAGAAGTCGGCGATGACCACGCCGTCGAGCGGTCGCGCTGATCGTGCCGTTGCCATCGCCGCCCTCGCTTCTGAGCCACTGTCCGCTAGTCGGTGTCCGCCAGCCAGTGTCCGCTAAGCGGTGTGGCCTGCGGTGTCCGCCAGTCGGACATGTGTCCGTCAGGTGCCGATCCGAAGGTACCCGGCCGGCACGACGTCGTCGTGCGGGCGGGACTGCCAGACCGCCCAGTCCGCGCTGATCGCGCTCGCCGCCCGTAGCAACGCTGGCAGGTGACGCTCCAGCAACGTCTTCACCGTCGTCTCGGCGGAGTGGACGGTCACGTTCATGGCGGCCCGTACCGTCCCGGTCCCATCGCGAACGGGTACCGCCACCGACCGGATGCCGCGCGCGAGCTCATCGTCGGCCAGCGCCCAGCCCTTCGCCCGGACGTCGCGGAGCATCGCATCGATCTCGCTTCGGCCGTACGTCACGCGCGGCGTAATGCCCGACCGGCTCGGAATGGCGAGCGCCCGCGTCACCTCGTCACGGTCCAGCGCGGCGAGCAGCACCTTGCCCTGTGATGTGGGTACCACCGGGAAGCGGGTGCCGATCTCGACGCGCAGCGCAATGATCTTGGGTACCGCGACGCGCGCGACGTAGACGATGTCGCTGCCGTCGAGTTGCGTCATCGACGACGACTCGCCGGTCTGGCGTACCAGGTCGTGCATGTGCGGGCGGGCCAGGTCCCAGAGGCCGAGCGCGCCGACGTATGCCATGCCGAGGTCGAGCACCCGCGGCGTGAGCCAAAAGCCGCCGTCCGAGGAGCGGACATAGCCGAGCTCCTCGAGCGTGAGCAAGATGCGACGGACGGTAGGCCGGGCGAGGCCGGTGGCCGCCGCGACCTCGGCCAGCGTCATGCGCGGGCGGTCGGCGCTGAACGCGCGAATGACGTCGAGGCCACGCGCGAGCGCCTCGATGAAGTCCGGGCCTTCTCCCCGGCGAGCCATGCGCGCCTCCGATGTGGTCGCCTAACGCTGCGCTGATGCGCCGGCGGAACGTGCTGTCCGACACCCGAACAATAGACCGCCAGCCGGCACGCGGCGGACCACGCGAGCCTTGACAGCTCATCGCGTCCGGATCATTGTGGGACAGCGCGGCGTCCGCTGACCGGACGGACGTCCGTCTTTCGACTGTTCTGCTGCCAGACCGCAGCGGATTGCGATCACGCGACGCATCACGATCCGCCGCATCTCGCCCGACGTTCGGCCCGACACGCAAGGAGTCCGATGGCAACGCTCGTCGCCGTGCTCGCGTGCACCCACCACCCGTTCTACTACCGAGCGAGTCAGGCACCGGCCGGCGAGCGCCTGCCGCAGGCCGACGAGTGGGTCGCGAAGGTCGAGGCCTACCGCGAGACGTTGACGCGGGCGCGCCCGGACGTGCTGGTCATGGTCGGCGCCGACCATTTCCACCAGTTCTTCCTGGACAACATGCCGCAGTTCCTGATCGGCAAGGCGCCGTTCTACGACGCGAACTACTACAACGAGGAGCGCGAATTCGGGCTGCCGCGCATGCTGCTGCGTGGCGACGAGGACTTCTCGGCGCACTTGCTGCGCGGCGGCCTCGACGCGGGCGTGGACTTCGCGTTTTCCAACGAGCTGCGCATCGACCACTCGATCACGTGCCCGATCATCACCGTACGGCCGCAGAACGATCTGCCGATCGTGCCGGTGCTGACCAACGTGTTCTGCCCCCCGATGCCGCAGCCGTGGCGGTTCGTGCAGATCGGCCGCCTGTTGCGGGACCTGATCGAGTCGTACCCACCAGACGTCCGGGTGGCCGCGATCGGCACCGGGCATCTGTCGCTGGAGCTCGGCGGGCCTCGCCAGTTCGGCCCGCATGGCCCGGATCCGGAGTTCGACCGCAAGGCGGTCGATTGGATCGCGCGCGGCGACATCGACGCGGCGCTGGCCAACGTGAGCCTCGCCAATCTCGGTGATCCCGGCAACGCCACACACGGCTTCATGGACTTCATGCTGATGATGGGCATCGCCGGGGGAGTGCCCGCGGACTACGCGGACAACCTCGACTTGTTCCACACGATGGAGGCCTACTTCACGTGGTATCCGCACGGCGTCGAGGCATGAACGAGGAGCGCGATGAGCAAGTATCTGCTGAACAAGTTCCTCTACACCGTTGACCGCGACCCGGAACTCGTCGAAGCCTATCGCGCCGACCCGCGCGGCTTCGTGGCTCGGTGGGAGGCCGAATACCTCACCGACCTGACCGGCGTAGACGCCGAGCGCACCACATGGACGTCGTTCACCGACGCCGAGCGCGACGCTCTCGTCGGCCATGACCACGTCCGGCTCTTCGAGATGGGCGCGCATCCGTTCCTTACGCTCACGCTGTTCATCGCACTGTTCGAGCGCGACCATCCGGAGCCGCTGTCGTATCAGCGCGCCTACGGTGCCGCGCTGTCGCACTTCACGCTGCCGCACCCGGACATCGCGACCTGATCGGGCCGGAGGAGAGCGCATGTCCGACGCCTGGCACGCACCGCTGCGACACGTACCCGCCGACGCGTTGAGTGGGGACACCGCGCAAACCGGCGGGATGCGTCGGCTCGAGGCCATTTCCGGTCGTACGGTCGGGTCCGCCAGCGTGTGGATGGGCCGGACGCACGTGGCGTCGGGTACGAACTCGGGCGACCACCACCACGGCCCGACCGAGACCGCGATTTACGTGGTGTCCGGGAGTCCGGTCTTCGTCTTCGGCGACCACTCCGTTGACCCGCCGGCCGAGACACGCATCGAGACCGCACCGGGCGACTACGTCTTCGTGCCGCCCTACGTGCCGCACCGCGAGGAGAACCCGGGCGTCGACGAGGCGGTGGTGGTGATCGCGCGCAGCAGTCAAGAGGCGGTCGTGGTGAACCTGCCGAGTCTGTGGACGCCGGTGACACCGGACTAACGGAGGTCCACAAACGTCACTCGAAAGCGTCGGGTACGACCGCGTAGCGGCCGTGAACCTGAGAGCCGTCTGAGACGTTACAGCCACTGATGAACTTCGATGATCGACGGAATGTCGTACATAACCCTCCATTGTGACCGCTGAGCTGCGAGAAACGTCGCCCACGGTCACAACGAAAGTTGCAATGCGTGACACGCTCGGCGGTTATTGAGTTGAAACATTTCTTACTCGAACCCCGTCGATGACCTGAGCGTCACTGAGGTCAGATGCAACCGACGACCCGGCCCGTCCGGCACGCGCGGACCGAGCCGTCACGACTCATGGATGGGGTGTGTGACGGAGCATGACATCACAGCGCAGCAATGCGCGGCGAGCGATCCTCCTCGCCGCCGCGAGTCTGCTGGTGCTTGCCGCATGCGGCACCACCAAGAAGACCGCGGATCGCAACCTCAAGGCGGTGGGATATGGCAACCTGCCATCGCAGTCCGGCACTCCCCAAGCCGGCGGGACCATCACGTTCTCGCAAAGCCCAGGCGCCGACCCGAACTGGATCTACCCGATCACGCCGGCCGCGAACTCGTCGGTCTATGTGGCCTACCAGTTCCAGAACCTGATGTGGCGGCCGCTCTACTGGGCACCCAAGGGTTCGTCGCCGCAGATCGACGACGCGCTCTCAATGGCCGCCGAGCCGAGCAAGAGCGCGGACGGCAAGACGTTCACCATCAAGCTGAACGGCCAATACAAGTGGTCCGACGGCCAGCCGGTCACGTCGGCGGACATCCTGTTCTTCATTGACATCTATCGCGCGGCCGTCAAGGAGAACCCGTCCAACGTCGGCAACTACACGCCCGGCCAGTTCCCGGACAACGTGACGAGCGCCGTCGCGGTGGATCAGAACACCGTGACGCTCACGTTCGACAAGGTCTACAACCCGGAGTGGGTGTTCCTCAGCGAGATCGGCCAGATCGTGCCGATCCCGTCCCACGCCTGGGCCATCACCAAGACCGGTGGATCGCAAGTCGACTACACGGATCCGGCGAACGCGAAGGCGATCTACGACTACTTCGTCACGCAGTCGAAGGACCTCAAGTCCTACGCGTCGAACCCGCTGTGGCAGATGGTCGACGGTCCGTTCAAGATCTCGACGTACAACGCGAACACCGGTGCGGCGAACTTCACGGCGAACGCCGCCTACACCGGCCCGAACAAGCCGCACATCGCCGAACTGGACGAGCTGGCATACACCTCGACGACCGCTGAGTTCAACGACCTACGCAGCGGCAAGCTCGACGTCGGCTTCGTCGATCCGTCCGACATCCCACAGGTGCCGGCACTGCAGAAGCAGGGCTTCAACGTCTACGGCCTGCCGGACTTCGGCTTCAACTACATCGCCTTCAACTTCAAGGACACCACCGGGCACTGGAGCGACATCGTCAAGCAGCTCTACGTCCGGCAGGCGATCGCACACCTGCAGGACGAGCCGGGCGTGATCTCCGGGCTCTACAAGGGCGCGGCGTTCGAGGCGTACGGCCCGGTGCCGGCGCAGCCAGCCAGCCCGTTCGCACCGGCCAACGCCAAAGAGAACCCCTACCCGTTCAGCATTGACGCGGCCAAGCAGCTGCTGTCCAGCCACGGCTGGACGGTGACCCCGGGCGGCACGACGACGTGCACCAGCGCCGGTTCGGGTCCGAACCAGTGCGGCGACGGCATTCCGGCCGGTACGCCGCTGACCTTCAACATCGTCTACTCGAACTCGCCAGCCATCATCGGCCAGCAGGTCAACGCCATCCAGTCCGCGGCGAAGCAGGTCGGCATCACGATCAACACGGTGCCGAAGACGTTCAACTTCATCGTGGAGAACTACGGCGTGCCCGAGGCGCCGGCGAACAACAACCAGTGGGCGGCCGAGGACTTCGGTGGCTTCAGTGAGGGCCTCTACCCGTCGACGAACGACCTGTTCAACACCGGTGGTTCGTTCAACCAGGGCGGCTACAGCGATCCGAAGATGGACCAGCTGATCAGCAACTCCATCAACGGAACCGACCCGCAAGCCGTACAGAAGGAGGCAGCGTACGTCACCCAGCAGCTGCCCGGCATTTTCCAGCCGAACCCGGACCTGATCTGGGCGTGGAAGAACACGATCTCCGGTCCGCCGGACGGGTTCGCGAACATGACGCAATACGTCATCACCCCGGAAATGTGGTTCCTCAAGCAGTGACGGCGAGCGCGTAGGTCCGCCGCCTCTGGCAACGCGCCAGGGGCGGCGGATCACGCGCCTAGGCGGCAAGGACACGTCGCATGACCCGATACATCATCCGCCGTTCGCTGACCGCGATCATCGTGCTGCTCGGCATCTCGTTCGTCACGTTTTTCTTGCTCCACTTCATCGCGCCGTCGCCCGGCCGCGCGGCGCTCGGCGTCCGAGCCACCCCGGCGGCGGTGCACGCGTACAACCAGCAGCACGGCTTTCTCAAGCCGTTCTTGGTGCAGTTCGTCGACTATCTGAACCAGTTGCTCCATGGCAACCTGGGCTTCTCGTTCGTACTCAACCAGTCCGTGACGGCGATCCTGGGCGAGCGCGCGCCGCTGTCGGCGTTCCTGTCCGGTACGTCGGTGGTGCTCGCCATTCTCGTGGCCATCCCGCTCGGCATCTTCCAGGCCGTCAAGCGGAACTCGGTCGGCGACAACGTGCTGACTGCGATCTCGTTCACCCTCTACTCCACGCCGGTGTTCCTGTTCGGCGTGCTGCTCATCCAGATCTTCGTGTTCAACCTGAACCTGGTCGACGCAAACGTGCCGCAGTCGCAGACGTTGCTCGGCGCACTGGCTGACTTCAAGGACATCATTCTGCCGATCGTCGCGCTGACCGCCACGAACGTCGCCAGCTACTCGCGATATCAGCGCTCGTCCGCGCTCGACGTGCTCGCCCAGGACTACATCAAGGTGGCGCGCGCGAAGGGCCTGTCCACGCGGCTCGTGCTGACGCGGCACCTGGTGCGCAACGCCGCGCTGCCGATGGTGACGCTGGTCGGCCTGTCGATCCCGGCGTTGCTCGCCGGCAACCTGCTGATCGAGGCGCTGTTCAACATCAATGGTCTGGGGCTGCTGTTCGTCAACAGCTTGCAGCGTCAGGACTTCCAGGTGCTGCTCGCCTACACGTTGATCGGCGCCGCGCTCACGGTGCTTGGCAACTTCATCGCGGATATCGCGCTCACCGTCGCCGACCCGCGGATCCGGCTCGTCTAAGGGGGCGCAAGCGATGACTCAGATGGATCTGATGACCGCGCCGGCCGCACCGCCGGAGGGCGGCGACCTCATGGTGCTCCAGAGCGGCTGGCGACTGGCGGTGCGCGAGTTCCTCGCCAACCGGCTCGCCGTTGTCGGGTTCGGTGTGCTGGTGTTCTTTGTGTTGTTCTCGTTCTTCGGGCCGCTCGTCTACCACACCGACCAGACGAACACGAACATTCTGTTCACTGACCAGCCGCCCGGCGCCGGACATCCGCTCGGCACCGACGATCTCGGATTCGACGTGTTGGGTCGGTTGATGAAGGGCGGACAGGCATCCCTCGAGATCGGCTTCCTCGCCGCCGCCATCGCGACCGTCATCGGTACGTTGTGGGGCGCGATCGCCGGCCTTGTCGGTGGCATCCTCGATGCGTTCATGATGCGCATCGTCGACGTGCTGCTGTCGATCCCGTTCCTCTTCATCGTGCTGATCGTCTCGATCAAGTACGGCGCCTCGGTGCTGACGTTGTCCGCGATCCTCGGTGTCTTCTCGTGGCTTACCTCGGCTCGCCTCGTTCGCGGCGAGGTGCTGACGCTGCGCGTGCGCGACTTCGTCGCGGCCGCGAAGGTGATGGGTGCTACGCAGCTGAGGCTGATCTACCGCCACCTCATCCCGAACGCTCTCGGCGTGGTGATTGTCAACATCACGTTCGAGATCGCCAACGCGATCCTTGCCGTCGCCGCGCTGGGCTTCCTCGGCTTCGGAATCCAGTTCCCGCAGACCGACTGGGGCACGCAGGTCTCCAACAGCGTCACCGAAGTGCTCAACGGCTACTGGTGGCTGGTTTACCCGGTGAGCATCTGCCTCGTCGCGACCGTGATGGCGTGCAATCTCGTCGGTGATGCGCTGCGCGACGCGTTCGACGTACGGCTGCGGCGCCGATGAGCCCGATGCGGGGACTGGGTACGACGACCGTCGGTACGACGAAGAGGGGTGTCGCGTGGCGCTGCTGGAAGTGACGAATCTGACCACCGACATCGAACTGTCGAAGTCGACCGTGCACGCGGTCGGCGACGTGTCGTTCCATCTCGAGGCCGGGGAGACGCTCGGACTGGTCGGTGAGTCCGGCTGCGGGAAGTCGATGACGGCGCTGTCGTTGATGGGACTCTTGCCACCGGGCGGGTCGGTGGTGTCCGGCTCAGTGAACCTGGCCGGCCGCGAGCTCGTCGGGTTGCCGGACCGCGAGATGAACCGGGTGCGCGGCAACGACATCGCGATGGTGTTCCAGGATCCGCTGACGTCGCTCGACCCGACGAAGAGTGTCGGATATCAGGTCGCCGAGGGCGTCATGCTGCACCGCCACGCGACGCGGGAGGAGGCGCTCGACCGGGCGACCGAGGTGCTGGCCATGGTCGGTCTGCCGCGACCGCGCGAGCGCCTCGGCGACTACCCACACCAACTGTCCGGCGGCCTACGGCAGCGCGTGATGATCGCGATCGCGCTCGCCTGCGAACCGAAGGTGCTCATTGCCGACGAGCCGACGACCGCGCTCGACGTGACGATCCAGGCACAGATCCTGCGGCTGCTCTCCGATCTCAAGGACCGGCTCGGAATGGCGATGCTGCTCATCACGCACGACATGGGTGTGGTGGCCGGCAACACCGATCGCGTCAACGTGATGTACGCCGGCCGCATCGTCGAGTCCACCGACACGGCATCCCTCTTCGACCGCATGCGGCACCCGTACACGCAGGCGTTGCTGGCCTCGATCCCACGGCTGGCGCAGGACAACACGCGAAGCCTGCACAGCATCCCGGGCACTCCGCCGGATCTGTCGAACCCACCGGTCGGCTGCCGCTTCGCGGCCCGATGCGAGCGAGCGACCGAACGCTGTCGGGCCGAAGAGCCGCGGCTCGAGGGCCTGAGCGCGGCGCACGTGTTCGCGTGCTGGCATCCGGTGTCCGGTCCGCTCGACCTCTCCCTCGCGGCTCCGGTGTCCGAGGGCGACGAAGCGGTGGCCGATGTGCTGGTTGGCGGTACGGCGGCCGTCACCGTACCGGCGCCGCGGTTGCCGGTTTCTGTCCCGGACCCGATCGCGGCGCCGAACGGCGGGCCGCCGGCCGACGCGTTACTGCGGATCGAGAATCTCGTCAAGGAATACCCGATCACCGAGGGCATCCTGCTGCGTGCCAGCGGATCGGTGAAGGCGGTGTCGGGCGTGTCGTTCGACATCGGTGCCGGGCAGACGTTCGGGCTCGTCGGCGAGTCCGGGTGTGGCAAGACGACGATCGGCCGCATGATTGTCGCGCTGGAAACCCCGACCTTCGGGCGGGTCACCTTGCGCGGTCAGCAGATCAGCGCACTGCGCGGTGCCGCGTTGCGCCGACGGCGCCGCGACCTGCAGATGATGTTCCAGGATCCGTACGCGTCGCTCGACCCACGCATGCGCGTCGGCGCGATCCTGCGCGAGCCGCTCACCGTGCAGGGCATCGGCACACGCCGCGAACAGGATCAGCGTGTCACCGAGTTGCTCGACGAGGTCGGCCTGCCGCGGACCGCCATCCAGCGTTATCCGCACGAGTTCTCCGGTGGTCAGCGGCAACGCATCGGGTTGGCCCGCGCGCTCACGCTCAACCCACAGGTCATCGTCGCCGACGAGCCGGTCAGCGCGCTCGACGTGTCGATCCGCGCGCAGGTGCTCAACCTGATGAAGCGCCTGCAGAAGCTGCACGACCTCACGTACGTGGTGATCTCGCATGATCTCGCCGTGGTGAAGTACATGGCGGACCGGATCGGCGTGATGTATCTCGGCAAGCTCGTCGAGCTCGGGTCGGGCGAGGACATCTACCAGCGCGCCGCGCATCCGTACACGGCCGCGTTGATTGCGACGATCCCGGTGCCGGACCCGCCGGTCGAGAAGCTAAAGCGGGAGCCCGCGATCGAAGGTGAGCTACCGAGCCCGGCTAACCCGCCGAGTGGCTGCCGCTTCCGCACGCGCTGCCGCTACGCGCAGGACATCTGCGCGGACCTCGAGCCGCCGTTGCGGCCGTTCGGACCGGGGCACGTCGCGGCATGCCACTTCCCGCTCCAGACGCCGGTCGCCGTCGCGGCGGATGAGCCGGTGGCCGCCGCGACCTGACCGAGAGGTCGCGACCTGACCGAGACGTCTCGACCTGACCGAGACACCGTGACCTGACCGAGAGGTCGCGACCTGACCAGGGGGCGGCGACCTGACCGAGTGCATGACTAGGCCCCGACCGCATTGCGATCGGGGCCCAGTTCATCGGGGGGAAATCTTCCCGGGGGTTTCACTTGTCGGGCATCACGCCGGGTTGGTGACCGCCAGCGGGGTCGAACCCACCGTACCCACCTTGAGCCAACCGACGTACGAACCGTTGGTGGCGCCCGGCTTCACCGACGCGGTGATCTGGCTCTGCACGACCATGCCGGCCCAACCCGGGATCGTCACGTTCCGCGTCGCGATCAGCACCGACCGGCTGCCCGGCACACCGCTCACGACCTGGCCCTTCTTGATGATCTTCACCGGCTTCAGGGCGTGGCGTGCGGCGGCCAGCAGGTTGTGGCTCGACACGAATGCCTGGTGCAGGTCGCCGATCTGACCACTGCGCTGGCCGAGGACGGTTCCGACGATGGTCACCGTGCGACCGCCGACCTTCTGCTTCGCGGCGAACGACAGGCAGCCGCCGGCCGCGCTCATCGAGCCGGTCTTGATGCCGACCACGCCCGGCTCACCGAGCAGCGCGTTGAAGTTCTTGATCTTGCCGGCCACCGGGATCACCGCGGTCTTCTGCGACGTGATCTGCTGGAAGCTCGGCAGCCGCAGCGCCGCCGCGGCCAGCTTCATCTGGTCCTCCGCGGTGGAGTGCGTGCGCTTGTCGTAGCCGGACGGGTCCGTGTAGCGGGTGTGCAGCATGCCGAGGTTCCTGGCCTCCGCGTTCATCATCTTGAGGAACGCCGGCACGTTGCCCGCGTCCCAGCGGCCCAGGATCTGTGCCATGTTGTCGGCCGACGCCAGCATCAGCGCCTGCAGCGCCTGACGCTCGGTCAGTGCCTCGCCGGACCGCACGGGTACCAGCGACTGACCCAGCGCGACCTGGTGGTTGAACGCACGAGCCTCTTGGTACGAGACGTGCAGCACGGGACCCTGCGAGTGGGTGTTCATCGGGTGGTGCTTGAGGATCAGGTAGGCGGTCATCGCCTTGGCGACGCTCGCGGTCGGGATCGACACCTGGCGACCGGAGTGGCCGAAGTTGCCGACGCCCACGACACCGATCGCGGTCTGGCCCTTTGCCGGCCACGGCATCTTGGTCTTGCCCGGGGTGGTGAGGTCGATCGGGCGGTTGACCGCCACCGCGGCGGGTGCGCTCTGCTTCGGCGCGGCGGCACCGGGCGGCGTCGCGGGTGCCGCAGAGCCGCCGGTTGCCGGCTGCGACGAGGCAGCGCCGTCGGCGGTGGGCTGACGCGCGGTGCTCCCTTGCCATGGCGCTGTCGCGAGAATTACCACGAGTAGTCCCGCAAGAACTGCGAGGCCCGCACGCCAATGGCGACGGATTATCGGGTGGATTTTCTGATGCGCGGTGATGGGGGATATCGATCGCATGGCAGCAAGCATAAACTGGGATTTATCCGAAATGCTATAGCTAGTGCGGTGCCCATCTTCACCGAGATCCATGCTCAAATCGGGAAGATCCCCCCTGCTCAGCGCACATGCGGCCGGCACCTATACGCATCGTAGTCAGTCAAATACAGAGCGTGCAGAAATTGCGCCAATTCTCGATCGCCGACTCGATGGGCAATTTCCACGAATTGTGGTCGCGCTCGCATTCTGGATCTCTAAGAATAGCAATTAGTGTCGTCAAAACTACGGTGGGTAGTCGTACGGACGGTCGGTCGAGTACCCGCTGCCGCCGGACAACGGAGGCCAGAACGGCCCGAACCGCTCAGACGGCGGCTCGTACGCCGGATCCGGCAGGCGTCGCGCTCGCCGAGCGGATGTGCCACGAACGTGACCGCGCGGACGACGTGGCACAGTGGACTCGCGCGGCACGTATCCATGACAACGATGGGAAGAAGCCATGCGGGCGGTACGGATCCACCAGACCGGCGGCACCGACGTGATGGTCGTCGAGAACGTTTCGGAACCGCAGCCCGGACCCGGCGAAGTGCTCGTCCGGCTCACCGCGGTCGGGGTGAACTTCATCGACACGTACCACCGCTCCGGTCTGTATCCGATGCCGTTGCCGCTGACGCTGGGTTCGGAGGGAGCGGGCGAGGTCGTCGCGGTCGGCGACGGCGTGGACGCGATCTCGGTCGGCCAGCGCGTCGGCTCGACGAACTTCGCCGGCGCGTACGCCGAGTTCGCGATCGCCGCCGCCAGCCGTGTCGTTCCGCTGCCGGCAGACGTCGACGACGATCTGGCCGCCGGGGCGCTGCTGCAGGGTATGACCGCGCACTACCTGCTGCACGACACGTACCCGGTGCGGCCAGGCGACACCGTGCTCGTGCACGCCGCGGCAGGTGGCATGGGACTGTTGCTGTGCCAACTCGCGCGACGGATGGGCGTACGGGTCATCGGCACCGCCTCCACCTCGGAGAAGGCGGACCTGGCGCAGCAGGCCGGTGCCGCGGAGGTGTTGGACTACGACGACGTCGCGAAGAAGGTGCGCGCGCTGACCGATGGCGAAGGCGTCGCGGCGGTGTACGACGGGGTCGGCGCCGCGACGTTCGACGCTAGCCTCGCGAGTCTCCGGCCGCGCGGCGTGCTTGCCACGTTCGGAAACGCGAGCGGCCCGGTGCCGCCGGTCGACCCACTGCGGTTGACCGGCGCCGGCTCGGTGTACCTGAGCCGGCCGACGCTGGCGCACTTCATCGCCTCGCCCGACGACCTCGCGCGGCGGGCCGGCGACGTGCTGGGGTGGGTAGCGGACGGCACGCTGTCAATCCGGATCGGCGGTCGGTATCCGCTCGCCGACGCGGCACGGGCGCACGAGGACCTCGCCGGCCGCCGTACCACTGGCAAGCTCTTGCTTGTGCCGTGACCAAGCGCCACAGGCGCCTCTGCTGTCTCGCGCGTCACGGCGGCGCGTCGTGGCGGCCGAAATCGGCCCGCGCTTAGGTAGCTTTTAAGGAGATGACTCCAGGGTTCTCGCCGCCATGAGCGGCCTCGTCGAGCGGGTGCTCGCACTCCATGGTCTGGCCGTCTATCTGACCGTCGGACTCCTCGTCTTCGGCGAGGACGCGGTGTTCGTCGGCCTCATCGTGCCTGGCGAGACCGCGGCGATCCTCGGCGGTGTCGCGGCGAGCCGCGGCAACGCGTCGTTCACCGTGCTGTGCGTGATCGTCGTGCTCGCGGCGATCCTCGGCGACAATCTCGGCTACCTGCTCGGTCGGCTCTATGGCCCACGGTTGTTGCGCACCCGAGTGCTGCGAAGCCGTGAGGCGCGCGTGGAACGTGCCCGCCGATATCTCGAACGCCGCGGTGGTCCGGCGGTGCTCGCCGGTCGCTACATCGCCTTCCTACGCGCGGTCACCCCGTTTTTGGCCGGTACGGCGAAGCTGAAGTACTCACGCTTCCTGGTCTACAACGTGGTGGCCGGCGTGACGTGGGGCGTGCTCGCGGTGCTGGTCGGATACCTCGCCGGCAACTCGTATCGGGCGATCGAGCGCGCCCTCGGTCCGGCGACCGCGGCGATCGCGGCGATCATCGTGATCGTGGCGGTGACGGTGTGGATCGTGCGGCGGCGACGGGTCGAGCGGCGCCGTGACGACGCGATGATCACGAACGAAGAGTGGGACGCCGCGGACTCGGACGCGTCCACGCCGGACAGCACGCGACCGCACGCCTGATCGCAGCTCCGGTCGTTTCGTTACGCCGGGTAGCGGGTAACAGGCTTCCGGACCGGCGCGGCTCTCACGCGTCCGTGACGGGTTGTCGCGTCCGGCACAGTGGCGATGGGTCGGGGTGGACTGCTCCGCTGCTCGTGCCGCGGGCGCCTGGAGCGGAACGTCGGCCGCGCCGGTCCGTTCCGGCATCCCGGCGGGACCGAGTCAGTCGCCGGACGCGTGTGCGATCTGGCGCATGGTGCGACCGGACAGCGCGGACTTCGGCGCCGACTTCACCGGATCGCGCGTGGTGCTCGCGTTCGCGTCGCGCATCTTGACGAGGATCCACTGCTCCTTCGGCTCAGTCCGGGTGCGGGTCAGCGCGAAGCCACCGGCCAGCTTGGTCCCGGCGAGTGAGAACGTCACGTGGCCGCGACCGATGCCGTCCGCCATCGATAGAGCAGCGCCGTCGTGTTCGGTCGTGTTGCGGTAGAAGCCGGCGTCCCACACCATCACGGTTCCGCCGCCGTATTCGCCCTCGCCGATGGTGCCCTCGAACCACGCGTAGTCGAGCGGGTGGTCCTCGGTCGGCACGGCGAGCCGCTTCTGCGCCGGGTCGAGGGACGGGCCACGGGGCACCGCCCACGACTTGAGGACGCCGTCGACCTCGAGCCGGAAGTCGTAGTGGTCGGCGGTGGCGAGGTGATGCTGGATCACGAAGCCCGGCTCGCCGTCGCGGCGCTCGCCGCCCTGCGGCTCCGGTGTCTTCGTGAAGTCCCGCTTGCGGTGGTATTCGGCGAGCTTGCCGTCGTTCGCGGTGGATCGCTTCGGCGCCACCCGGCGCCCGCTCGGGGTCTGCTTGCGCTCCGGCATGTCCGTCTCCCCGGGGATCGCTGCGTGACCACTATCGCAAATCTCTCACCACCATCGCGCGGTGTCACTATCGAGCACACCAAACGCGCGCGGCAATCGCAAAGGGTTCGGTCGAACCGGCGCTGCGACAGTTCGGCCGTGACGCTTCGGCGGGCGCCGAAGCGTCA
>DASTMZ010000031.1:0-21068 GCA_035713725.1 Micromonosporaceae bacterium | reverse complement strand
CTGCCGCCGCTGCTCTACACCGCGGCGATCCGCACTTCATTGGTCGACTTCCGGGCCAACAAACGGCCGATCATGCTGCTGTCGGTCGGCCTTGTCATCTTCACCACGTTCGGCGTCGGGCTGGTGGTGTGGGCGCTGCTGCCGGTGTCGTTCGCGATCGCGGTGGCACTCGGCGCGGTCGTTGCGCCACCCGACGCGGTTTCGGCAACCGCGATCGCTCGGCGCACCGGACTGCCGCGCCGGATCGTCACCATTCTCGAGGGCGAGTCGCTCTTCAACGACGCCACCGCGCTTGTCACGCTGCGTACCGCGATCGCGGCAACGGTTGGCGCAGTCAGCGTCTGGCACATCGGTCGGGACTTCCTCTTGAGTGTGGTCGGCGGCATCGCGGTGGGCGTCGCCGCCGCATACGTGCTCGGCCTGATCCGTCAGCACGTGACGGATCCGGTGGTGGACACCACCATCTCGTTCCTCGCACCGTTCGCCGCGTACATTCCGGCCGAGCGCATCGAAGGTTCCGGTGTGCTCGCGGTCGTCACCACCGGCCTGATTCTCGGCCAGAACGCGGCCATCTGGCAGGGCGCGGCGTCTCGCATCGCGGAGCGGACGAACTGGCGAACCATCCAGTTCGTGCTGGAGAACGCGGTGTTCGTGCTGATCGGCCTGCAGGTGCGTACGGTCGTCACGGCCGCCTGGCACGCCGGCCTCGGCCACGCCCGGCTGATCCTCGCTTGTCTCGCGGTGCTCGGCGCCGTCGTCGTGCTGAGGCCGATCTGGGTGTTCCCGGCGACGTACCTGCCGCGGCGGATCCCGTCGATACGGCGCGTCGACCCACCGCCGCCGTGGACCTACCCGACCGTCATCTCCTGGGCCGGCATGCGCGGTGTGGTGACACTCGCCGCGGTGTTCGTCATACCGGCGGACACGCCGTACCACCCGGTTCTCGTCCTCATGGCGCTCGTCGTGGTCGGCGGCACCCTGCTCGTCCAGGGCACGACATTGCCGGCACTCGTACGCCGCATGAAGCTGTTCGGTCCGAGCCGCGCCGAGGACGCGCTCCAGATCGCGAACCTGCTGCAGCGCGTGACGGCGGTCGGCGAGCAGAAGCTTCGGGACGTCACCAACGAGCAGACACCATCCGAACTGGTCGACCAGTTGCTGGCGCGAGATCAGAGCCGAACGCTGTCAGCCTGGGAGCGGCTCGGCCCCGCCGAGGCCGAACGTCGCACGCCGAGCGAGAGCTACCGGCGCCTCCGGCTGAAGATGCTCAACGCGGAGCGCGCGGAACTGCTGCGGGTCCGCGACTCCGGCGTGTTCGACCACGAGGTACTGCAGGTCGTCATGGCGATGCTCGACCTTGAGGAGTCGATGATCGATCGGCTTGACGAGGCCGAGGTGAGCCTGCGCGAGGAGCTGACCTTAGTGCCCGGATCCGGGGACTGCGGGCACCTTCAAGAGGCGCCGCGCACTGCGCGACCGGACACCCCCGGAGTCTGTCAACAATGTGTCGACGAAGGCATCCGGTGGGTGCACCTGCGGATGTGCCTGACATGCGGCCACGTCGCGTGTTGCGACTCGAGCCCGCGGCGGCACGCCACCGCGCACCACGGCACGACCGGCCACCCGGTCATGCGAAGCGTCGAGCCGGGTGAGGCCTGGCGGTGGTGCTACGTGGACGACTTGCTCGGCTGAGGCGGGTTGGCGTCGCGCGTTGCGTGGTAGGTGCGTCCCTTCCACCTCGCGCCGTGGCCACGGAAATGCTGCGCCGCCGAGTCCACTGTCATGCCTAGGTAGAGCGTCGCGGTGAACGGCAAGGCCAGCGCCAGGAGGGGCGACAGGCGGTAGTAGCGCAGCATCGGGACGAAGAGCGCGGCCATCAAGCCGTAGCCCGCCGCGCCGAGCGCTACCGCGCCGACGTCGCCAACCGCGGCGCCGACCACCAGCGCAACGACCGGCACCCAGAACATCACGGCGAGCCCGACGACCGTACCGGCAAGCAGCGTGACCGACCGCTTCAGTTGCGCGAACGCGCTTCGCGCCACCATCTGCCACAGCGTCTCGAGCCGTGGGTACGGACGAATCGACGTCACGTGGTCGGCCAGTCCGAGAAACGTGCGGCCGCCGCTGCGCTTGACGGCCTTGGCCAACGCGACGTCGTCGATCACCGCGTCACGGATCGCGTCCAGGCCGCCGGCCCGCTCGAGCGCGGTACGGCGAATCAACGTGCAACCACCGGCGGCCGCCGCCGTACGGTGACGCGGCCGGTTGCTCCACCGGAACGGGTATAGCAGCGCGAAGAAGTACACAAAGGCCGGCACCACTAGGCGTTCCCAGCCGGACTCCACCCGGAGCCGCGCCATCTGCGACACGAGGTCGAGTTCGCCGGCTTCGGCAGCGCGTACCAGACCGGACAGCGAATCCGGCTCGTGTGCGATATCGGCGTCGGTGAACAGGAAATAGTCGACCGGATCGCGGTCGGACCCGACGACCGTACGGACGCCGGCCCGCAGCGCCCACAGCTTGCCCGCCCACCCGTCGTCGGGTACGCCGGGATCGACGACGGCGACCTCGGGCCACTGTGCCACCACGGCCGAACCGGTGCCGTCGGTCGAGCCGTCGTCGACGAGCGTGATCGAGACGCGTCCCGGATAGTCCTGTCCGACAACGGTCGGCAGGGTGGTCGGCAACACCGCCAACTCGTCGCGCGCCGGGATGACGACCGCGACCGACGGCCACGTGATCGGGTCGGGCGCCGCCGGCAGCCGGATGTCCGTGCGCCAGTACATTCCGCGCGCCGCGGCGAGCCAGACCCAGCCGGCGAGCGCAATCGCGGCGATTATCTGCACAACGGTCACGCGGCAGAGCTAACCATGCCGCTGGCCAGCGCCGTCCGCCGCGCGGTCACGAGGCGCGCTGACAGCGCTTTCTCAGTCCGGCGTGGTTATCTGCGCGAACGCCGACATATCGATGACGGCGCGCGCACATCTCGCAAGTTCGGCGGCCCCTCGCTTACCATCGGGCTGCCGGGGAGTCGATCCAAGGAGTCCAATGACGAATCCCGCGACCAGTGCGGACCACGCAACCGGACTGTCGCGCTTCAAGCTGCCGCAGGGCGACGGCGCGCCGGTGCGCGGTCGGACCTCGGAGAGCGCGGCAGATGCGTTGCGGGAGGCCATCCTCGACGGCGCGCTTGCGCCCGGCACATGGCTGCGCGAAGTGGAGATCGCCAAGGAGCTCAACGTCAGCCGCACTCCGGTCCGGGACGCGTTCCGCGTGCTCGCCGCCGAGGGCCTCGTCACGCTGAACGCCAATCAGGGCGCCGTTGTCGCGTCGACCACCAGCGACGACATCCTCGAGCTGTACGCGATCCGCGAGGTCCTCGAGGGCCTAGCGGCCCGGCTGGCGGCTCGGCGGTCATCGCAGCGGTGTCTCGAACAGTTCTCCGTCCTGCTGCCGCGCATGCGCACGGTCGGCACGGACGGCGCGATCGAGGATCTCGTCACCCTGAACTTCGAGTTCCACAAGGTGATCCGGCAGGCGGCGGGCAACCGCTACCTGGACCGATCGCTCGCCCAGATCCAGAACGCGTCACGTCGCTTCCCGGATCCGACGCTGCGCCTGCCGCATCGGATCGAGGAGTCGATCGACGAGCACGCGGCGCTGGCCGACGCGATCAGCCAAGGCGACGGTGCGAAGGCCGAGAAGCTCGCGATCGAACACATGCGCCGCCTTGCCGAGCTTCGGATTCGGATGCTGTTGCACAGCTGAGGTAGGCTCGCCGGGCGCCGACCCGGGCGGTACGTGACGGTAATCCCCAGAGTCAGCCCTTTGGTCGAAATGCCTCATACTTTCGGCCAACCAGCGAGTCCGCGCATACGGTGAAATACGGTACCGACGGCACACCATCGGGCCCGAAGCGCTATTGTCGCGCGATGGGTCGGTTACCTGCCCAGACGTCGAATCAGGGGTCCCAATGACGATTACCACACCGAGTCCTGCCCAGGCTGGGATGACCGCTGACCAGCGCGAACAGTTCGAGCGCGATGGTTATCTGGTGATCAAGGGTGCGCTCAGCCAGGACGAGGTCGCGTTCTACAACGACGCACTCGACCGCGTGTACGCGGCCCAGCAGACTGCCGGAAAGGTGGCACCGGGCGCGTCGATGCACCAGCTAAGCGCCGTCGCCAACTGCCCGGACGCGGTCGGCCTGATCGACCATCCGAAGACGTTCCCGTTCATCTGGTCGATGCTCGGCTGGAACGTGCACATCTACCACTCGCACCTCGACGTGCATCCGCCGATCCGGGTGCCCAAGCCGTTCCTCTTCGAGTGGCATCAGGATGGTGGGCGCCAGAACCGCGAGATCGAGACCGACCCGCGGCCGCGCCTGTCGGTGAAGCTCGCCTACTGGCTATCGGACGTGTCCGAGGCCGGCCGCGGCAACTTCAAGGTCATTCCGGGCAGCCACGTCACGAACCGCATCGACGGCCCGCCGCGCCGCGACATCGTGTGGCCGGAGCCCGAGGGTTCCGTCGAGGTGTGCGCCGACCCGGGCGATGTCGTGTTCTTCGACCGCCGTCTGTGGCACACGCGGACCAACAACTACTCGGACATCACCCGCAAGGGCATGTTCTTCGCGTACGCCCACCGGTGGCAGTACGGCCGCGACGAGAACGACGAACTGTTCGGCACCGAGGCGTACCAGTCGTTCACGCCCGTCCAGCAGCAGTTGCTCGGCGCACCGCTGGCCGCGCCCGGCGAGGTCAAGGGCGACCACCAGTGGGGCCACTACCCGGCCACCACCCCGCTCTACGGCCACCTCAAGGAGAACAACCTCCTCGACCCGTTCTACCCGCCGCTGATTCCCTGACCGACCGACGCCGGCCGCGTGCCGGCACTGCGGGTCGGACACCGGAACCACGGATCGCCACCGGGCGTCGCACGCATCATGCTGCGGCGTCCGGTCGGCATTTCGGGAGGCGGCACACCGTCTCGCGGTGCCCCGATCACGCGCCGGTGACGAGGACGCCGAACCCGCGTCGAGCGAGCGTGAGCAGCACCGGCCCCGGCGCGGTGAGGTCGCGCACCCGGGCCGCACAACGCGATTCGAGTTCGGCGAGCACGCGCGCGTATTGCACGTCGCCCTCGCGGCGCGCCCGGTCGAGCGCGACGGCGTTGCGCCAGACCTTCTCGCGCGCCTCGGTGAGGAAGCGGCGGCTGGCCGCCCGATTCGCCGGGCGCAGCACCCGGTCGAGCAGCGTCACCTTCGACACGGCGCCCAACTCGTCGTCCTCGGCGCCGACCCGGGACTGCAGGACGACGTCGACGCGGCGATGGTCGACCTCTCGACGGCGGAGGACGTCCGGATCGTCGAAGTCCGCCGAGCTGATCACGGCGAGGAGCGCCTGTGGCAAGTCGTAGTTGATGTGCGTGTTGATGCCGAACAGCACGTGACGCAGTGGCGGAAGTCCCGGACGGGTACGCGCCGTGTCGAACGCCACGCGCCATGGCCCGGACACGTTGTCACCACGCCGATCGGCGTCCAGCGCGTCGACGTACAACTGGGCGAACACCACATCCCACCGCCGCACCCAGTCGCTGTCGAGGAATCCGCCACGGTCCAACTCGTCCGCGATCGCTTGTGTCGTCCGCAGATATGTAGCGTGGAAGAACTGCCTCGCGTCGCCCTCGGCGCGCAAGGCTGACAGGTCGTTGCTCATCCGCTCGATGACCGCGCGGATCGCCGCCGACGTGTCACTGCCGTCGTCAGTCGGCGTGGCACCCGTCATCGCGTGACCGTTCGGCGCTCCATACGCCATGACAGTACGGCGATCGCGGTGATGACGACAACGAATCCGACTGCCAACAACCATGTCAACGCGTTGCCGGCATCGAACTCCGCGCTGGCACGGATGCCCGCGATGAACATCAGGGACATCATCACAGCGGCGGTCTGCAACGGAATGCGAACCGTCGTCCACCGGCGGTCCAGTGGCGCCGCTACGCCCGCCACGCCAAGACACCACACCGCGCCGATGGTACGAGCGGTCAACGGCGTCAGCTGCCATGGCCAGAACCGCATCGCCGTGGCGGGCGACAGGTAGAGCACCGCGCCGGTGATGAGAGCGGCCGCCCCGAGGATGGTCAGCGCCCACATGGCGGACGCCGGCACGAGAGGGTCGTCGGCGGCCGCCGAGACTTCCACCCTCCGGTTGCGTAGCCATCCGGCGAACACCAGAAACGGGGTGGTGAAATACAACCCGGCCCAGAGCCAGAACGCGACGTGGCCGTGAAGGAACTTGTTCCAGTGCACGATCGTGGCCACGCCGAGTAGCGACGCGAACAAGGCAACGGGTAGGAAGCCGGCCTTGACGGTGTGCCAACTCAACGCGGTGGCAACGCGGACGAAGAAGTATGCACCGCCGAGGTACGCCGAGCCGAGCACCATCGCGGTCATCGTCGGCACGATGTGCCAGGCGAACAGCCGGCCGGTATCCGTCGGCCACGGATAGAGCACGGCGAAGGCCACCACAAGGAATCCGACGATGGCGGCGGACAGGCCGCGCGTGAACGGCAGCACCCGATCGTCCGCGGCGGTGGACACCTCAAGGTCACGGACGGTCATTTGGGCCTCCAAGCGGGAGCGGCACGTCGCCGCATATCTCATGATCGTCTGAGTGATTGCAGTCGCATTGCAGACTTGGCTCGGCGTGAAGTTGTCATCCGGTGGCGCGACGATGATGGCGTGGCATACGACGAAGAACTCGCCGCCCGTGTCCGCACACTGCTCGGGCGCCGGCAGGGCATCACCGAGAAGCGCATGTTCGGCGGCCTGGCGATGCTGCTGAACGGAAACATGGCGGTCGTCATCCGCGGCAAAGGCGGCCTGCTCGTCCGCGTGGATCCAGATGGTTACGACGACGTTCAGCTGGAGGCCGGCGCGGCGCCAGCGGTGATGCGCGGCCGACCGATGCGCGGATGGATCACGGTCGAGTCGATCGGCTGCACGAAGGAGCCAGACCTGCGCAAGTGGGTCGACCGCGGCGTATCGGCTGCGAGCCGCCTGCCCAAGAAGTGACGGTCGCCCGGCCCGCTGCCTGATTCAAGGGCACGCGGCGCACATGTCGCTCACAATTCGCCCACATGTCGTCGCGATGTGGCCAGATCGCATGGGTCCGCACCACATCGTGGGTGCCATGAGGGTTGCGATCGTCACCGAATCGTTCCCACCCGACGTCAACGGTGTCGCGCACAGCGTGGAACAGATCGCTCGACACCTCGTGACCCGCGGCCATGAGCCGCTCGTAGTCGCGCCGGAACCGTCGCTGGCCACTCAGGCGACCGCAGGCCGGTTCCCGTTCCCGGTAGTACGCGTGCCGTCCGTACCCCTGCTGGGTTACCGCGGCTTCCGACTCGGTGTCACCAACTCCCATCTCGCCGCGGTGTTCAAGGCGCATCGAACCGACCTCGTGCACCTGGCGAGCCCGTTCGTGCTCGGCGCACGGGGCGTCGCAGCGGCGCAGGCGCTGAATTTGCCGACGGTGTCGGTCTTCCAGACCGACGTCGCCGGCTACTGCACGCCGTACAAGACCGAGGTCGCCAAGCGCGCGGTTTGGTGGTGGCTGCGTCGCATTCACAACGCAACCGACCGCACGCTGGCACCATCGACGGCCGCCGCGACTTCGCTGTACGCGCACGGCATTCGGCGCGTGTGGCTGTGGCGTCGTGGCGTGGACACCGACCGCTTCGATCCGCGACACCGCAGCACGCCGCTCCGCCAAGCGCTCGCGCCCGATGGCGAGGCCATCGTCGGGTACGTCGGCCGGCTCGCGGTGGAGAAACAGGTTGAGTTGCTCGCCGAGACTGCGCGGCTGCCCGGCGTCCGCCTGGTGATCGTCGGCGACGGTCCGGCCGCCGCTACGGTGCGCCGGGCACTGCCGGACGCGCTCTTCCTCGGCCAGCGACGCGGCACCCAGCTCGGCCGGATCTACGCGAGCCTCGACGTGTTCGCGCACACCGGAGCGTACGAGACGTTTGGTCAGTCGATCCAGGAGGCGATGGCCAGCGGCGTGCCAGTGGTGGCACCCGCGGCCGGCGGGCCGATCGACCTCGTGGCTCACGACGAGACCGGATACCTCGTCCCGCCCGGCAACGGTGAGGCGATCGCCCGCGCCGTCCAGGAGCTGACCGCGTCGCCCGAGCGCCGGTACGAGTTCGGCGCCACCGCCCGCCGCCGGGTCGCCCGGCAGACGTGGCAGGCGGTCGGCGACGAGCTGATCGATCACTACATCGCGGTACGACACGGTCGCGGCGCCGGGACCTCGCTGGCGATTCCCGCTGCGAGCCCGATCCGCTGACTCTGTCGATTCCGCGACCACCCGTTCGTCGTCGATACGGGGATACACCACCCAGCGGCGCGACGTGCCGCGTTCGATGCGAGCGAGGAGAACACCATGGCAAAGTTCGTCTACCTCTACACCGGCGGCCAGATGGCCGACACGCCGGAGGACCAAGAGAAGGCCATGCAGGAGTGGGGCGCATGGTTCGGCAAGCTCGGCGCGGCCGTCAAGGACATGGGCAACCCGTTCGGCGCGTCCGCGACGGTCAGCGGCAGCGGCAGCACCGGTCACGGCACATCGCACGCCGGCGGCTACTCGATCGTGGAGGCCGACTCGCTGGAAGACGCGAAGACGAAGGCGATCGGCTGCCCGGTGCTCACCGGTGGCGGAGCAGTCGAGGTCTACGAAGCGATCCCGATGTAAGGGTCACCACGGCCGCGGCGACGCCGCGACCGGGAGTCGCGCCGTGCGAACCACGCGAGGCGACCACCGGTCGCGGCGCGTCGCACGTTTTGTGCGCCGGTGCTGTGCCGACCGTTTGGGTCGACGTTCGATGTGCGGTCCCGGCTGATCGCCCTAGCATGGTCACATGCCCCAGTTTCGGATCGGTGAGGCTGCCACGCTGCTCGGCGTCAGCGACGACACGGTTCGTCGCTGGGCGGACAGCGGCAAGCTCGCGGCCGCCCGCGATCCGCGGGGACACCGGTACGTCGAGGGTCGCGATCTCGCCGCGTACTTGCGCGACAACGCACATCTCGACGAGGGCCTGACGACGTCGTCGGCACGCAATCGCTTCTTGGGTCTGGTCACCGACATCAAGCGGGACACCGTGATGGCACAGGTCGAGATCCAGGCGGGTCCGCATCGCGTCGTGTCGCTGCTGAGTCGCGAGGCGCTGGACGAACTCGGCCTCGACATCGGGGATCTGGCGATCGCCGTCGTGAAGTCGACGACGGTCATCGTCGAGACACCCCGCTGACGGCCGCGTCCCGCCTAATCCGCGCCGCCGGCAATCCCGTCGTAAAGCGCCTCGAGCCGCGCGGTCTGGGTCCGGATGTCGAAATGGTCGGCGACATACTGCCACGCTTGCCGGCCGAGTCGCTCACGCAGCCCATCGTCGGCCAGCAGGCGCTCGATGTTCGCGGCCAGCGCCGACCGATCACCCTCGTCGCACAGCAGGCCAGTGACACCGGGTACGACGGCCTCCGGGATGCCGCCGTGCAACGTCGCGACGGTGGGTAGGCCGAGGCTCGCTGCTTCTAGCACGGTGGTCGGGAGTCCCTCTGCGTCGCCGTCCGGCGCGGTCTTGGAGGGCGCGGCGAAGACGCGCGACTCGGCCAGGTACCCGCGAACCGCTGCGGGTTCCTGCATCCCGACGAAAGTCGCGTCCAGACCGAGCGCCTCCGCACCTTGCCGCGCGGACATCTCCAACGGCCCGGCGCCGACGAAGAGCGCGCGTGGCCGCCGACGCGAGATCATGCCGAGCGCACCGATCAGATCGTCGATGCCCTTCTTCGCGACGAACCGTCCGACGAAGATGACGTCCCACTTCTTTGGCGTCTCCGCGCCCGGGTCCGGTGGAATGCGGACCCCGGTGTGATGCACCACCACCTTCGCCGGACCGGCGCCGAGACTGATTGCGCGGGTACGAATGTCTTCGCTCACCGCGATGACGAGCGATGCACGACGGAACGCTCGCCGAAGGTTGGCGCGGTAGCGTGCGCCACGCGGGCCGCGTGCCATGGGTTGTCGCGTGACGTCCCGGCCATGCAGGGTGATGACGAGCGGCAAGCCAAGGCGCGCCGCGGACCGGCTGATCAGCCAACCGTCGCCGCCGAAGTGCGCGTGCACGATGTCCGGCGCGAGCCGGGCAAGCTCCCTCCGCACTCGACGCGAGCCGCCGGTGAGCCGCAGCCACCCGTACGTCAGCTGGCCGACGTACCCGCCCGGGGCCACCACGACGTCCGTATCGGCGGACAACACCGAGGGCACGCTGCGCATCCCGACGTACGTCGGCCGCCAGCGCGTCATGGCGTCGCCCTGGTTGCGGATGAACGTCTCGGAGGCAGGCAGCAGCACGCTGCGCCAGATCACGACCGATCTATTGGCGGACATCGTCCCGCGCCACGCTCAGCACGTCGGCAGTGTATGGCCGGGCGCTCCAGGGCCGCCGGCTTGCGGCCAGTCGATCACGCGCGCGGTTCGCCAGACCGGTGGGCTCCCACGCGTACCCGTACCGGATGCTCGCCAGGTGTGGTGTCCGGCACAGCGGCGGAGGGCGCACCGGTGTGGGTACGAGTCGCGGCCGACGGCCGGTCCACGGCAACCGTTGCGGACGCGCGTTGCCGCCGGCTCAGGATGCGGTCGCGAAGCGTCCGGCGAAGCTCCGGCGGAATCAGCCAGATCTGGAGGAACGTCAGGTAGTCGATGGCACTTGGCGACCCGTGTCGGCGTGCGTCGCGCAGCAGCGTACGAAAGACTCTCGGGCTGCGCGTGGTCGCCGCCATCGAGCTGATCACGCTCATGGTCAGCGCGGCGTACGCCCGGGGTGTCATCAGCGGCCTTGATCTTCTCGCCCACTCCAACGACTGCTGCCACGGTGATTCGAAGCTCACCCGCGGCCGGTCCTCGTCGGTGTGCCAGATCACCAGCGGCTTGTCCGCGTAGATCAGGTCGACGCCGTCGTGGCTCAGCGCCCGCAGCGTCCAGTCGAGTTCTTGGAGGCGTCGCATGCCCAAGGTGAACGGCACGCGACGCAACAACTCGGTCGGCGCCATGATCGTCGACGTCTGGATGAACCCGTCGCCGTGGAACAGCCCGCGGCGGACGGTCAGGTATTCGCTGAGCGGTTCGCCGGGCACCGGCAGTCGTCGCGGCATGACGAACTCGGCGCGCGGGGTCCGACTGACGAGTTGACACGCGACGATCGGCAGATCGGCCGACGAGCGACTGGCGAGATCGAGTTGCACCGCGATCTTGTTCGGCAGCCATTCGTCATCATCGTCGAGGAACGCGGTATAGCGGGCGCGTGCGGCGCGTATGCCGGCGTTGCGGGCATTCGGCGCGCCGCCCTGCTTGGACAGCGTCAGGACTCGAAGACGTGTGTCGGTGATCGTGCCAAGCGCACTGCGGGTCGCGTCGTCCGGGCCGTCGATGACGACAATGACCTCGATGTTGTGCACGGACTGCGCCAGCGCGCTGCGGACCGCTCGCCGGACCAGCGCCGGCCTCGCGAACGTCGGGATCACGACGCTGACGTCGGGCGTCGAAGGCATGTCACCTGCCAACACGGCTCGATTCGGGCAATGTCTGTGCGATTACCGCGAGGACGCTATGAGCGCTAAGCGGCCGGCGGGTGAATGGCGGGCGGCGAACGTACGTACATCGGCAAAGCAACACGCGGCTCCTGGGTCACGTGGCCAGCGACAGGAGGCGGCTCGGGCTGATTGGGCTCAGGTCGCCGGGTGTGCCGTACACTCGCCCACGTTCCGGTCGGGCTAAGCGAAAGTCAGGGACATTGACGGTGGGAGCCGACGACGCTCGAGCCGACCTCGCCCACGGAGTCGGCGTCGACCGGACACCCGACGGCACTGGCCCGGGCGTCGGGGCGCCGGAACGGCTGCGTCGTGGTCGCCTCGTGATGCTGGTGGACAACCGCGTCGAGGGCGATTCGCGGGTACAGAAGGCGGCTCGCTCCGCGTCCGACGCCGGCTGGGACGTCACATTGTTGGGTTGTGCCGCAACGGGTCCGGAGCGGACGTGGACGCTTGGCGCCGCCACCGTCCGGGTGCTATCGCTCGGCCGGGAGCCGGCACCGATCGGCGCGCTTCGGCGGCGGCTGCTCGCGCGCGGCGGCTGGACGCTGCGCGCGGCCCGACTTGCGCGGCGCCCGGTCGAATACGCGCAAGTCTGGTTCTGGCAAGCGGTCATGCGCGACAAGGCCTGGCGGCGGCTGGAACCCGGCCTGTGGAACTACGAACGCGTGCTCGGGCCGCTGATCGACGAACTGGCGCCCGAGGTCATCCACGCACACGACTTCCGCATGCTCGGCGTCGGAGCACGCGCCAAGCTGCGCGCCCGCGACGCCGGACGGTCGGTGGCGTTGGTGTGGGACGCGCACGAGTTCCTGCCGGGGGTCAAGCCGTGGCGCGACAACGCTCGGTGGCTGCCGGCACATCGAGGGTACGAGCGGGAGTACGCGCCGTACGCCGACGCGGTCGTGACGGTCTCCGACGCGCTCGCCGGCCTGCTGCAACGCGAACACCACCTGGCCGAGCGGCCGACCGTGGTGCTGAACGCTCCGGAGGCCGCGGACGCCAGGCTCGACGGCGCCGAAGTGCCGGCCGATCTGCGCGCGCTCTGCGGTATCGACGAGGCCACGCCGCTGCTGGTGTACGCGGGCTCGTCATCCGTACAGCGGGGACTGCGTACGGTTGTCGAGGCACTCCCCCGGCTCGACGGCGTACACTTCGCGGCCGTCGTCGGCGACCCGTCGGCACCCAACGTTGCTCGGCTCGGCACGTTGGCCGCCCGGGTGGGCGTTTCCGATCGCTGGCACGCGCTGCCCTACGTGCCGCATCGACAAGTTGTCGCGTTCCTCGCCGTGGCGGACATCGGCGTGATCCCGATTCACCATTGGCCGAACCACGAGATCGCGTTGATTACCAAGTTCTTCGAGTATTCACACGCGCGCCTGCCCATTGTCGTGAGCGATGTGCGGACGATGGCCGAGACCGTACGAGCGACCGGACAGGGCGAGGTGTTCGCGGCGCGGGACGTCGACGACTTCGTACGGGCGGTTCGCGCGGTGCTAGCCGATCCGCAGCGCTACCGCGACGCGTACGACAAGCCGGACACCCCGTTGTCGACGTGGACGTGGGAAGCGCAGGCGATCAAACTCGACGCGATCTACCGCGATCTGATGGCAACGGCCGACCGAACATGAGCGCGAAAACGAGCCCGCCGATGCGCCCCGCAACGGGTCCGCCCGACGTCACCGTCGTGGTGCCGGTCTACAACACGATGCCGTACTTGACGCGGTGCATGACATCGCTCGTACGGCAAACAATCGGGCTCGACCGCATGGAGATCATCGCGGTCGACGACGGCTCGACCGACCGCAGTGGCCGCGCGCTCGATCGTTACGTGCGCCGCTATCCGGGCGTGGTTACCGCGATCCATCAGCCCAACTCGGGTGGGCCGGCCGGTCCTTGCAACCGGGCATTGGACATTGCCACCGGACGGTACGTGTTCTTTGTGGGCGCCGACGACTACCTCGGTCGCGAGGCGCTGCGACGGCTGGTGACCGCCGCCGACGCGTACGAGTCCGACGTGGTGCTCGGCAAGGTCGTCGGCGTCCACAGCCGCTTCATCTACCAAGACATCTTTGCGCGCAACGAGATCGACGTCGGCCTGTTCGACTCAGTGCTGCCACGATCACTGGCGAACACGAAGCTGTTCCGGCGCGACCTGCTCGAGCGGCACGGCATCCGATACCTCGAGGAGTTGCGACTCGGCAGCGACCAGCCGTTCACGCTCGAGGCGTGCTACCGGGCTCGACGCATTTCGGTGCTCGCCGATTACAACTTCTACTTCGCAGTGCGCAGATTCGGTGCCGGCAACATCAGCTACGTCAGCCGGCACGTGGCACGCCTACGGGCCCTGGAAACCATGATGTCGTTCACGGCTGACCTGATCCCGGCCGGAAAGCAGCGCGACGCGGTGCTGGCGCGCCGCTTCGACCATGAGGTCGCCAGGCTCGTCGAGGATGACGTGCTGCTTCTCGACCGCGATGCGCAGCAACGTGTGCACGACGGCGTTGGTCGGCTTGCCCGCGAATACCTGACCGACGACATCACCGCCGAGCTCGGACCCGAGGCCCGCATCCGCATCACGATCGCGCGCGATGCAAGCCTTGACGACTTGCTCGCCGTGATCGGTCAGGACGCCAGAGTCGGGGTACCCGACACGCTGACGGAGAACAGCCGCCGGTACGCGCGCTATCCGGGCTTCCGCGACCCGGCTCGTGCCGTGCCGGACTCCTGCTTCGACGTCACGACGAGCCCGGAGTGGGCGGCCAAGCTAGACGTCACGGGGGCGACCTGGGAGCGCGGTCATCGCGACCGACTGCTGCGCATCACGGCGCACACGCCGGTGCCAGACTTCGCGACCCTCGGCGAGCACGGGCTCGTAGCTAGCGCAGAGGAGATTCCCGGCGAGCTTCGTACGGCAAGCGCGGGACCGAGCGGCACCACCGTGCACATTAGGTTCGGTGCGTCGGAGTTGCTCGCCGCGAGCCCGGTGACCGGCCAGCGCCGGATCGTTTCCGCACAGGTCGGCGCGTTCGACGCCGCTCGCGCACTCGGAGTCGCACGAGCCAACGGTGCGGCTGGCGCCGCCGCCCTTCGGGCACCGTTGTTGCGTCGAAGGCCGGCGATCGTTCGATGGCGCGGCGCGCGCCCCTACGTCATCACGCCGAGCCGGGATGCGTCCGGCCGATTCATGATCTCGATCGTGCCGCTCACGCTGCCGCGTGTGGTCGCCCAAATCCGCAGGCGGCTCCGAGGCGATCGCCAGAAGTAGTGCGTGACACCGGCGTAGCGTCGAAGCCATGGACGAGCACAGCATGGCCAGCTGGTGGCAGCGCGGCCTGTCCGGCGAGGATCGCGACGAGTGGTGCACCGCGCTCGACACGGGCGAGATCGACGAGGATCTGCTGATCACGCTCACCAACAATCAACGTCAGTGGCTATCCGAGACGACCACCGACCGGGGTGAGCACGATGTGTCCATGAAGCCGGATCTGCAGGCCTTCATCGCGGAGAAATGCTCGAAGCGGCTTCGGTAGTAGCGGCTTCGGTAGCCGAAGATCGCCCGTCCGCGCGGACATTTGTGGTCCGCGCGGACGATGATGCGGCGCCCCGATCCTGACGATGGCGTCGGTGCGGGAACCAACTTCGTCCCAGCGGTGTAGACGTGGCGAGGGGCGGACCGGCCAGCTAGTTGGCCGGTACCGTCGGTCCACGAACATCGGGGACGGAGGACCAGCACGGACGACGCGGACGTGATCGCCCGAGTCATCGCTGGTGAGCGGGATCTGTTCGGGATCCTGGTCACCCGATACGGCACGCTCGCGCAACGCACCGCTGTGCTGTGCGGCGCCGCGAGCGACGCAGACGATGTCGTTCAGGAGGCGTTCGTCTCCGCGTACCAGGCGCTGCCGCGGTTCAACGTACGCGAGGCGTTCCGGCCATGGCTGCTGCGCATCGTCGTCAACCAGACGCACAACACGACTCGCGCCCGCAACCGCGCACGGAAGCTCGCCGATCGGGTGGCGAACTGGCACCACGACGTCGTGGCGGACGAACCGGTGGCCAACGCGCTGAGTCTCGAGCGGCGGGACGAGCTGTTGCGGGCGCTTGGTGAGCTTCGGGAGTCCGACCGCGAGATCCTCGCATTCCGCTACCTACTAGACCTATCCGAGGCGGAGACGTCGATCGCGCTCAAGCTGCCGAAGGGAACCGTCAAGTCTCGGACCGCACGGGCGCTCCGACGGCTTCGGGACATCCTGGCGGTGCAGCGCATCGAGGTGGGAGTCGGCGATGACTGACGTTCGCGACGAACTTCGCGAGCTCGGACGCGGCATCGCGGTCACGGCTCGGGACGACCTGTCAGACCTCGTGCTGGCGCGTATCAGCGCGCCTGGCCGCCGTACCCACAAATGGCGCCGCTGGCTGGCCGCGTTGGGCGCGTTGCTCGCGGCGGTCGGCGTGTCCGCCGCGGTGTCCGCGCCGGTCCGGGCGACCATCGCTCAGGTCTTCAGGTTCGGCGGCACGGAGGTGCACAGCGGAGTAGGCCCAACGCCGGTAGCGAGCCCGAGTCTTCCGGGCGCGAGTCGCACGGACCTTGCCGCTGCCGGCCGCGACGTCGGTTTCGTAGTCCGCACACCGGCCGCGCTGGGGCCTCCCGATTCGGTGACGGTCGTCGGTCACCGTGTCGTCGAACTGCGATTCTCACGTCCATCCGGGCCGGTGCAACTCGACGAGTTTGTGTCGGACAGCGACATCATGTTCGACAAATACACGATGTCCGGCCTCGCGCAGCGCGTCGATCTTAACGGACGCGATGCGTTCTGGTTCGAGTTGCCCACCACGCTCGTCTACGTGTTGCCGGATGGGGTCGCGGCGCCCGAGTCGGCACGCCTGACCAACGGCACGTTGCTGTGGATGGTCGACGGTGTGACGTATCGACTCGACGGCGTACGGCCACTCGCCGCAGCGCTCGCGGTCGCGAGCAGCATTCGTTGATGCTCGCGTCGCGAGCAGCATTCGTTGACTCTCCCGGTCGCGAGCAGCTTCACTGACGGGAACCCGCTCGGCGCCGGCGGTGTATTCACCGCGAACGCGTATGAGGGGGTGCTCACATGAAGTTGCGTACGTTTGTGAATTGGCGTGCGTTTGTCGTCATCGCGATTGCTGGGCTCGCCGTGGCATTGACGGCCACACCGGCGTCCGCGAAGGGTGCGGATCAGGCGACCATCACCGGACCCGGCATCTCGCAACCGATCGTCGTCGGTGGCGAGGGCGAGCCGGGCAGTGGCGAAGCGCTCGGACAACTTGCCGACAATACCGGGTTGTTCGTGGCGATGTTCGGGCCGGACGGCGGCTTCGGTGCCGGCATGACGTCCACCAAACCGACCGGCGCGCTCGGTCCCCGATTCACGGTGACCTATCGCGTGCCGAACATTCCCAAGCCGGACATCGTGCGACAGGATGTCTATCCGTTGGCGGCCGGCGGGCCGTACACGTTTACGCCCGGTGGCCAGCGGGCCATGGGCACCACGACGCCGGAGGGCTGGTACCACGCTCCGGGCACGCTTCGGGTCGTGCTGAAGTCGATCGGCGTGCCCGGCATGGATCGGGCAACGCCAACCGCGGCGGCCGGAGTCGGTGTTGCACAACCACGTGGCACCGCGGCAGCGGCCAACCCAGCGCCGGCAGCGAACGACCAACCTGGCGCAAACAGCGCCTGGCTCGGCATCGCTGGTGCCGCCGCCGGCGTATGCGTGGTGGTGACGCTCGGCGCGTGGTGGTTCATGCGGCGCTCGTCCCGGCCTCGGCTTAGCTCGTCGCAGTAGCACGTCGAGCACGGGGGTCATCGAGCACGGGGGTCATCGGGCGCGGGTCGCTGGGTCGACGGCGGTCATCGCATGGCACTTCTGCCATCACTTGGCCGTCGAGGTCGGCCCGCGGCCCGTGCCGATGAGCTTAGGATGGCGGGATGCGCCTCGATCTTTCGTCGCTCCGCGACACGTTCCGCGGCACGCTTGTCACCCCCGCTGATCCGGGTTACGAGGGCGTGCGCGTGCTGTTCAACAACCGGATCCGGACGCGTCCCGAGGTGATCGCACGGTGCGCCGACACCAACGACGTGGCGGCCGCCGTACAGTTCGCGCGCGACGCCGGTGCACCGGTCTCGATTCGCAGCGGTGGGCACCACGCGTGTGGATTCTCGCTCGCTGAGGGCGGTGTCGTGATCGACGTCAACCGCATCAAGAACGTCGCGTTCGACCCGGCGAGCCGCACGGTCACCGCCGGCGCCGGGTGCGGCTGGCGCGACGTCGACCAGGTGACGTACGTCGACTTCGCGATGGACGGCGACGGCGGGATGCCGCACGGGTACGCGTTGCCCGGCGGCGAATGCCCGACGGTCGGCATCTCCGGATACAGCCTCGGTGGCGGGTACGGACTGCTGAGCCACCGCTACGGCCTCGCCTGCGACCACCTTCTCGCGGCGACCATGGTCGACGCGGACGGACGTGTGCTGCGGGTGACCGAACAGGAGCATCCCGACCTACTATGGGCGCTCCGGGGCGCCGGCGGCGCGGGCTTCGGCGTCGTCACCGACCTCACCTATCGCCTGGACGCAGTGCCGAAGACGATCGTCGGCGGTGTCATCGCCTGGCCGATCGACCAAGCGGAGGACGTGCTGCGGGCCTACCGCGACATGTATCTCGGCCACGACGACGATCGCCTGTCGTTCTTCATGGCCATGACCACCGATCCGTATCCGGAAGGCGACAAGATCCTCGTCATGTACGGCCTCTACATCGGGCCACCGGCAGAGGCGGAGGCCGCGCTCGCGCCGATCCGGTCGCTGGGCACTCCCGTCTTCGACGGCATCCAGCCGATGTCCTATGTGGACCTGCAGCGCGCGCTAGGCGAAGAGATCCGCTACGGCCTGCAGCTGAAGTGGCGTGGCGGCTACTTCCGGAACGAGGGCTTCGACTCCGACGCGTTCGCCGTGATGGTCGACTACTTCCGGCGCATCCCATCCGGGTACGGGATGATTCGCTTCGACGTGCTCGGCGGCGGCGCGGTCGCGCGCGTGCCGGCCGACGCCACCGCGTTCGTGCATCGGTCCGGGCTGTTCTACATCTCCGTGATCGGGCTGTGGCAGCACGATCACGAGACCGAGGCGAACGTCGCGTGGGTCGACGGTCTGACCGAGGCGATGCAGCCCTACCTGTCCGGCGAGGTGTACCAGAACTACGCCGACGGGGATCGAAGCGATTGGCCCACCGCCTATTACGGGTCGAACTATCCGCGGCTCCAACAGATCAAGGCACGCTACGACCCGACGGACTTCTTCCACCACGGTCAGAGCATCCGGTTGCCGTAGGCCGCCTGGCCACCGACCGGGGTTCCCGCTACGCGAGGTGATGTTCGCGGGCATATTGCGCGGCTGCCATACGGTCGCGCGAGCCCGTCTTCGCGAAGATGCGGTTGATATGGGTCTTCACCGTATGACCGCTCAAGAACAGGCTGCTGGCGATCTCCGGGTTCGTCATGCCCCGCGCGATCATGCCGAGGATCTCCGCCTCGCGCTGTGTGAGACCGTCGGGCAGGTCAGATCGGATCGCGGGCTGTTGTTCGGCGCCGGCCGCCGCCGCATCCGGCGTTTCGGGGGCCGCTGCCGGGTCCGCGGTCGCCGCAAGAAGCCTTGCCTGTACGCCGGGATCCAGCACTGCCAGTCCTCGCGCGGCGGCATGCAGTGCTCCCGCGATGTCGGCGCGATCGGCATCCTTCGTCAAGTAGCTGCGCGCACCTGCACGCAGCGCGTCCAGCACGGAGCGATCGTCGGCATACGTGGTCAGCACGACGATCGCAGTCGCCGGGTGCTCGGCGGTCAACCGCCGGGTGGCTTCGATGCCATCGAGCACGGGCATGTGCAGATCGAGCAGGATCGCGTCCGGCTTGTGTCGCTCGACCGCGGCGAGGGCTTCCTCGCCGTTGGCGGCCGTCGCCATCACTTCGATGTCAGGCAGGCCGCCGAGCAACAGTTCCAACCCTTGCCGCACACTCGCCTGATCGTCGGCGATGACGATGCGCAGCGGCCCGCCACCGGCTGCGCGGCCCTCGGCGCCGCCGTGGGCCCCGGGCGCGCTCGAGTCAGCCGCGCTCAAGCGGCACCTCCGCATCGACGGTCCAGACGTCAAGGTCCTGTCCACCGTGCGGTCCGTCGTGCTGTCTACCGTGGCGCCCGACGTCCAGCGTGCCACCGATCAGAAGCAGCCGTTCCCTCATGCCGGTGAGCCCGTAGCCGCTGTCCACGGTTGCCAACTCCGGGTCACTGCCGTTGGCGGCGGTTGCCACTGGATTGCTCACCGTCAGGCGTACGGCATCCGGCGCGTACGCCACGCGCAGCATGATCGGCTGGTACGCGGCGTGCTTCGCGGCGTTGACCAATGCTTCCTGAGCGACGCGCAGCAGCGCCATGGTCGCGACCGGCGGCAGTTCCCGTGGCGTGCCGTCGACGGCGAAGTCGACGGTCGTCCGGTGCTGGCTGCCGTGCGTCGCGGCCAGGTTGCGCAGCTCGTCATCGAGCGCGAGGGCGTCGGTCCGCAACGCGTGCACCGCTCGCCGGGTCTCGACGAGGCCGTCGGATGCCATTCGTTGCGCGTTGCCGAGCACCTCGAGCGCCTTGTCGATGTCACCGGTGTCGGTGAGCACGGCACGGGCGGCCTGGATCTGAATGCCGAGTCCGCCGAGCGAATGCGCCAGCACGTCGTGGATCTCGCGTGCGATCCTGGTGCGCTCGTCGAGAACGTCCGCTCGGCGCTGCTGCACCTGCAGTTGGCTGGTTCGTGCGAGCAACTCGGCGGCCTGTTCCGCCTGCACGCGGTAGGCGTGGCGGTGCCGTCCGATGAACAGGCCGCTGAGGATCGTGACCGGGTAGCCGATCAGCTCGGCGACGTTCGTGCCGAACGCGATGGCGCCGACCATTACACCGAGGATTCCGGCGCCGGCGACCGCCAACGCCGTACCGAACGCGGTGTCGCCGCCCGCGACCAGAGCCGCGATGCACGCCAAGAGCACGATAAGCCCGCCGTTGTGCGACATGCAGAGCACGCCGGACACCGCGGCGATGATGCCTAGCAGCCACGGGAGCCAACTGTCGCGTGGTCTGCCCTCCGGAGTGCGAGCATCCAACAGCGCCCACGTCAGCATCGCCCCGCCGATCACCGCATAGCCGACGATCTGCAGCGTGAGGTCTTCGCGGTCGTGCGTGTGCGCTTGGGCATAAAACGTTGCGAGCCCAATGCACACGAACCCGAAGGCACGGACGGCCCAGATCAGCCACTCGGGCATCGGCTCCAAGTCGAGCGTCCAGCGGCGCCGGCGCATCCAGCCGATCACCGCGTTGTCGTTGCCGCCGGTCACCCCGGTC